>SSHE01000054.1 GCA_008017315.1 Acinetobacter sp. | reverse complement strand
GTACGGGAACGCCTGCTTATCAATGGTACAGCAATACTACCAACACCAATACGGGAGGTACTGCCATCGCAGGAGCAACCAATGCTACTTTCACTCCTCCTAGTGCAACGGTAGGTACGCTATACTACTACTGTGTTATCACCTTCTCCGCTGGAGGATGTACCAATGCCGTTTCCAATACAGCAGAAGTGATAATCAATCAAATTCCGGTGGTAAATAATGCTACAGCAATTATTTGTAGTGGAGAACAATACATTTTTAATGCAACAAATCCAAACGACGTAATACCTGCGGGTTTACAATACAGTTGGAATCTAGTAACTATGACCCCTGCGGGTGCCGTGAGCGGTTCGGTTAATAATGGCACATTACAAAATCAATTTATCCAACAATTAGTTAACAATACAAACACCATAGCAACTTTAGTATATGAAGTGACTCCAATAGCAGGCATCTGTACAGGAAACACTTTCACTATAACAATAGAAGTTTACCCAAAACCAACGGTTTCTTTTGACCTTGCAAATCAAACCATTTGTAATGAATCAAACACAACACTAGTAACATTAAACAGTTCACTACCTGGGAATATTTCATACAATTGGACTGCAACAATTCCATCAGGAATCACAGGCGCAATAAGCAATGGGACCAATACAATACCCACTCAAAATTTAACAAACAATACAAATACCCCATTAACCATTACGTACCAAGCTACAGCAACTTTCACCAATAACGGTTCCTCTTGTACAGGAAATGTAGCAACTTACACAATAACGGTTAATCCAACATTTACGGCTTCTGGTATTGTATCCAATTACAACGGATATAACATTAGTGTCTTTGGAGCAAATGATGGAAGCATAAATTTAACAACACTAGGAGGTTCAGGCACATATACATATAGCTGGAATGGACCAAACGGATTTACTTCGACAAGTGAAGACCTAACAGGTTTGATTGCAGGAACCTATACCGTAACCATAAATGATGGCTACTGTGCACCTCTCATTGTAACGTTTATCCTTACCCAACCACCTGAATTACTGATCCAACAAGATCTAAACCTTACGATAAACCTAATTTGTTTTGGGAACACTAATGGGGCTGTAGGAGCCTTGATCACACAAGAATCTGTTTCTCCTTATGACTATGAATTATATGACAGCAATGGCAATCTAGTGAATTCTATTTCAAACACCACCAATTTAAATCCTCAATTTACAGGATTAAGTGCTGGAGTGTATTCATTATCGGTTATTGATGCAAATGGTGGTGTGAAAACAATAACAGGATTGACAGTAACACAACCTAACGACATCACAATAGTTCCTACAACAACACCAATAACCTGTTACGGTGCGAATAATGCTTCCATTACATTAACCGTATCGGGTGGAACAGCACCCTATCAAGCACAATGGAGCAATTTAGCTACTGGATTTTATCAAAACAACTTAGCGGCTGGTGATTATACAATCGTAGTAACAGACAGTAACGGATGTACCAAATCAATAGTGGTAAATATTCCTGAAGCTCCTATATTTACAATTAATCCAGCGGTAGTTAACATTTCTTGTTTCGGCGCTAATGACGGAAGCATTAACCTCAATTTAGTAGGGGGAATGCAGCCTATAACGCTAACTTGGAGTGATGGAAGTACATCCGGATTGGTGCGAAACAACCTACCACCAGGCACTTATACGGTAACCATAGTGGATGCAACACCTTGTACCATAAACCGAACTTTTATCATTGTTGAACCACAACCATTGATTTTAAGTGCAAATGTTCAGGATGCTTTAGATTGTACCAACGGTAGTAGTGGAGCAATTGATTTAACGGTTTCAGGGGGTACTCCTCCATTTACATACAATTGGTCAAATGGAAACACTACCGAAGACTTAATCAATTTAACAAATGGAAGCTATGCCGTTGTAGTTACCGACTCCAGAGGATGTACCAATACAACACAATATAGCGTAAACCGACCTCAACCTCTATCGCTAAATGTAATTTCTGAAACAGAGGTAGATTGTGAAACTAAGGAAATAAACCAAGTCTTTACAGCACAAGTTTCGGGTGGAGTTCCTCCTGTAAATTTAGTTTGGTCCAGCGGAACAGTAAGTGGCGCTAACAATGAATGGATGACAACCAATCAAGATGGATTGGTAGTACTAACTGCAACTGACGCTTTAGGTTGTACCACAACGTACAGTACAAATGTAACAATACCAGTCATTGGAAACATAGGATTTACTCAAAACTCGTATGGATTTACTAACTATGGATTATATGCAACACTAGACCCTATTCAGTTTACCAATACTGCAACGGGAGATTACAGTAGCCTCATTTGGAATTTTGGTGACGGAACCTTTTCTAATGAAGAAAATCCAATTCATACCTATGTTCAAGAAGGAAATTATATCGTGACACTCACCGTTACTTATGATTTTGGATGTGTTTATGAACATACAATTAGCTTATCAATTGAAAAAGGATACATCTTAGTACTTCCTACCGGATTCACTCCAAACAATGATGCAGTAAATGATTCCTACAGACCTGTCACCAAAGGATTAAAAAACATCAGATTTGATATTTATGACACATGGGGATCGTTAATCTTCTCTGAAACAGGAGATGTTTTACAAGGATGGGATGGAAAAATAAAAGGAGTTCCTTCAGAAAACGGAAATTACAATTGCAAAGTGAGTGCTGAAACTTTCTATGGAAAAACCATAACTGTTGAAGAAACCTTTGTATTAATCAAATAAAAATGAAACACAACCTTTATACAATACTACTACTCATTGCATTTTCGGTCCAAGTTAACGCACAAGACCCTGTATTTACACAATCACTAGTAGTTCCAGAAACTTTAAATCCAGGATTCACAGGTTCGGCAAGCGCTTGGAATGCAGGAATCATTCATAGGCGTCAATGGCCCCAAGCCAACAGAAGGATTGACACCCAATATGCATTTGCTAATAATTTAGTAACCGATAATTTAGGTATTGGAATAACCGTCTTAAATCAAAAGGAAACATTTACAAATTACAATTATTTTCAATTCAATGGAGCCGTATCTTACCGCATTGATCTCGATGATAATTGGCGACTTCGTTTGGGATTAGAAGGAGGCTTTGGTAGAAAAGACTTTAACTTTGGGAATTTAATATTAGAAGACCAAATCAATCCTAATGACGGTTCTATCGCAGGAAGCAGTATCGATCCAGGATTTCTAAGTTACAACAAAGTCAATTTTATTGATTTCAGTTTTGGCATCCTAGTAGATGAGGAAAACGCCTGGTTTGGAGCCGCCTTAAAACATCTATCACGACCCGATATTTCATTTCTAGAAAACGGAAATGTACCATTAGACTTATTTTTAAGCGTTCATGGAGGTTATTATTTCCCATTAGACAACTCTCCTTACGCAATAGTGCCGGAAGACAGTAATTTATTACTCTCTTTTAATTACATGCGACAATCCCAATTCAACCGTTTAGACATAGGAACTTCATTAGAAATGGACATGTTTTCCTTTGGAGTAATTGCAGCAACCAATCCAGAAGGAAGAGCTAAAAACAGTCACATGCTAACCTCTTTAAATCCGTTTGTAACCATGAGAATTGGCGAATTTAAATTTGGATACTCCTATGACATTAATGCCTCTAGATTTGGTCACAGCCAAGGCGTTCACGAATTAACCTTAACTTGGCAATCGAGTTATACCTGTAGAGATTGTTACAATTATAGAATGAAATTAAAAGACATTAAATACTAAAAAAAACCAATGGATGTTTTTTTAATATCTGTAACGATAGGATGTGAAAATTAGGAACCAATATCCGATAACCAAGTTTGAAAATCGATTTCTTTTGGTAGCTGTAATTTAGATACGATCTGATGTTTTTTAGTAAGAATAGACTCCGAATGGATTTGCAACAAATGCGCAATTTCCTTAGGAGACAAATGCAACTTCATCAACCAGCAAATATGACGTTCCTCCTCCGTTAATTGCGGATAATCGGATACCAATAATGAATTAAATTGGGGATAAAGACGATCAAAATAAACCACAATATTTTCTGCACGAAGGCTTCCTCCTGCATCGAACAACTTATTAGAAATTCCAGCAGCAGTAGTTCTTCCTTTTAAATTATGAGACAACAACTCAGAACCATGTACCTCAATATTTTGCAAAGCAGGAGCCGCTTCGCTTGGTTTTAACAGTGCTTCCATTAGTAATTTCTCTAATATTACTTTATCTAAACTAGAATGCAACAACTGCTCCTTGTATTGGTAACGCGAATACAAAATTCTTACTAAAACCAATAGTATAACAACAAATACAATTAAAACGACTAGTTTTATTCGATCCAACTCCTTTTTTTGGGATTGAATTACAGCATCCTTCTCTGCTAAAATAGAATTAGAATCCAATAACTTTTCATTATGATCCGTTATATTGAGTTTATCTTGCAACTCTTGCTCCTTCTTAGCTCTTAATTTTTTGTACAACTCAATTTTATTTGGGTTAGCCCCTTGCCACTCATAAAAAGCAATGATAACTTCATAAAAACGCTTTTTGTCTTCAAGAGAGGTAAGCTCAAACAATTCATGAAAAGCTAATGTTTCTGCAACAGTAACATAAGGTAAGAATTCATTCATTTTACCTTCGGCTAACAATAAATTCCCCAACTCTATAAAAGCGATAACCGTATGGGGTTGATTGTATGCCATTCCATATTCAAACGCCGCCTTATATGCTTCTTTTGCTTCTGTAGAACGATTTAACAATTCAAGTGCTTTAGCCCTACGCTCGTTAGCGTACAATAACAACTCGATGTTTTCTAACTTCTTCATATACAACAAAGCTTCATCTAACAAGGGTAAAGCCTTTGCAGGTTGTTTAATTTCCAAATAAATAGTAGCCACCGTAATCTGGCTCAAATAGTAATTATAAAAATCAGCATTTGCCTTAAAAACAGGAAGAATTTCACCATACAACTGTAGCGCATATTTTGAATTATCCATCTTAAAATAAAGATTAGCCAATTTTTGCTTTTCAACTATAATCTTTTTTGGATCCTTTGGCTCAATTTTCTCCCATAACTCGATACTCTTTATAAGATAATACAAAGCATTCTCAAAATCTTCTAAAGCGGAATAACATGAACCTAACTCCCCATAGATTATGGCAGTGGTATCAGAATACTTATTTTGATTAGCTAAAACCAAAGCCTGTTTTAACAATTGAATAGCTTTACGGGTTTGTCCCATTTTCTTAAGAACAATAGCCTTGTTTTTCAGAGTATTTACATAGCTTTTACTCCCTTTTACTCCTTTTTTAATGGCTAAATCAAAATAATGGGCTGCTTGTTTAAAATTTGATTTTACTGCATAATAAACGCCAATATGACCTAATACAATTGCATTCAAACTATCTTTCTGATGCTTGCTGCGCTCTTGTAAAGTTTGCAATTGTTCTAAAGCTATATCTGGCTGTTGAAAAATCGAATTATAAGCAGATTCAATTTGCTTTGGGGCAACCTTTCCTTGAGAAAATGAAAATGAAAAAAAGAACAAAAAAATTGCGAGTAGGGGTTTCGAAATCATAAAAATAGAATTTTATTCAAATATAATGATTTCATAAAAAAAGCACCCTCTCAGGTGCTCTTTTTATTTAGAATTTGAAAATATCGATTTACGAGTATACCAATAAACCAAAACCAATCCCAATACAAACATCGGAAATACCCATTGATCTATAGGAGCGGCGGGTTCTCCTGGATTACCTTCTATCGGAAACCCTGGATCTTCATCCTGAGCTACCAGTGTAAAACTACATAAATTCAATACCATCAAGTAAAAACCCAACTCTATTTTACGTACTGTTTTCATCTTATTTACCATTTTTACTTAATAATTAATTTAGTAGTGAAGCGCTTACCCGATTGGTTTACTTCTAACAAATAAACCCCTCCTTGCAGAGAAGAAACCGAAACCCTAGACGAAACACTATCTAATGTTCCTTGTTGCACCTCTTGCCCCACTAAGTTCGTTAAGGTATAACGTGCCGTTTCTCCTGCTAAAGGTAACAATATCGTAAACACTCCCTCTTCTGTTGGATTAGGATATACACCCACAGCTAAAGCGTCTGGCGCATCGACACCCAAAGCACTTGGATAGACAATTCTAAAGCGTGCATCTGGAGCAGCAGCCGTAGCTGCCATACCTGTAAAATTCACAACTACATCCGAACCATCCGTTGGAATTAAAGTTAAAGTACCCGTTTGTGTGTCTTCTAAATACGGTTGTAAATCACTATTACTATAGTGTTCCGTCTTCACACGAAGTTGATATGGCTGAACCGTTGTTCCTGTTAATCGCATCTGCTGAACGGTACCCGTGGTAGGCAATCCTCTGTATTCAATAGCCAAGTTACTAGTACCATTTCTAAACAAAATATTTTCATTGAAATTCGACATTTTACCCGTATCAACAGCGTCAACACCATCATTACCACCAACACTATTTACCGCCAATATACCATCTGCCAACTGCCATTGCGAATTAAGCTGCTTGTACAACAACACACGAATCTTATCCGCCTCATCACTTGAACTTGAACTTGAACTTGAATTTGCTCTTTCAAACCATGTATTACTGTTCCCTATTGCTTTATGTGACTCCGAAATAGTAAATGTAGTATTGCTCGCCGAACGCACAAAAAACCCTTGTCCACTTTGGATGTATTTATCACTTGTATTAGGTGCAGTTGGAGCCCAATTTGAACCATCATAAGTTACATATCCTCCCACTGTTCCTATTGTTGGATCTACCATAAATACTTTTGTACCTGAATTTGCTTGAACCATTGCTTCTGTATCTATAGCACTCGCATAAGGATTACCAATTAAATGATATTTATCTGCCGTTAAACTATGAGAAACAGCTCCCGTAATCAATTGCCCTTGTGGTCGTAATGTAGTCACCGCTTCTCCAGTAACTATATTAGCACTATTTGATGGCCCAGTAGCAAATACCAAAAAGCCATTATTACCAGTTGAAGTAAATAAATTTTCAGTAGCTAAATTAGGTATCGATTGCCACTGCGTATTTGCGCTATCGTATTTCCAAATATTAGGACTACCACCGCCTGTAGTATAACCCGTCATCGTCTGACTTTGATACGTAGACGGACTAAACAATAACAAACCTTCATCGTTTACCCCTTGCCAGTTGTTTGGCACAGTAGTATTAGAAGTTCCTTTCAAAGGAGCCGTTAACAAACGCCAAGCACGACGCGCTGGAATGTAACGCTCGATAGTAGCAGATCCACTAACAGAAGTAAATGTACCACCCAAGGTTCCAAATGCAGCTGTTCCCACTGCATCTGACTTAAAAATTAAATTTCCATCATGCGTAAAATCACCACTAGATTCAATATATTTGGTAGAAGCTATGGTTGTATTTCCTTTTAGATACATAGCAGCACCATTTGTTGTTCTTAAATTAGAATTGATGGCAATAGTATTACCAAATAATTGTATGCCAGCACCACCAATCACATCAGTATTAATGGTAATATTTTTATCGTTTGTTGAATTACCAATAGTTAAACCAGTACTAGTAGCAGTAAGATTGGCAATTGGATAGGTTACATCAGCCGAAAAAGTAGTTCCTCTTGGTATATATTTAAACGCGCCTGATGCAGTTAATATTCTAGGTGTAGTTAAACCTCCTAGTGCATTGTCAGTATAGAATGAGATATCTCCACCATTAGTAGTGATTAAATTGGCATTTAATGTAACTGTTCCGCCATAAGCATTGATTGGACCTGCAACTTGAGTTGTATTAGCAAATGTAATATTGGTACTATTTGTTGGTTTACCAACAATAAAACCTGTACAAGAATTAGAGATATTTAGATTTTGATTGCTTACTGATGTAGCAAAAGTTTCAGCAACTGGCTTAATAGTAACTGTTCCTGCTGTTGAAACTACAGTTGGTAAAATATCAAATGAAATTCTCTCGACATCAAATACAATGTTGGATGTGCTACTAACTACATTCGTACCATCTGCTCCAATTTTAATAGCATTGGCTGCCGAGGGTCTTAAATATAAACCCGTATGATTTGAGCCACTATGACCATTAGGCATAACATCCGTAAAAGTTATGGTACCAGACTTGGAAAGCACAAGTAA
The DNA here is from genome assembly GCA_008017315.1 of Acinetobacter sp. Lineage (GTDB taxonomy): Bacteria > Pseudomonadota > Gammaproteobacteria > Pseudomonadales > Moraxellaceae > Acinetobacter. The sequence goes on along the minus strand of SSHE01000054.1, from coordinate 4,741 downwards.
TTCAGCTGGATCTGCTATGATTCCACGAGAGTTTGAAAGGTTCTTACCACCCGTTCCCTTGATTGACAAAGCGCCATCTTCTGTTTGAACAACAGTATCGAAAAGAAGAACTCCCCAGATAAAATCACCATCTGTAGAACCATTATCGTATCCATTTCCATCTATGTTAATTTGACCTGTGCCTGAAGTTTTTATTATTGCTTCTCTAGTTCGAATTGCAACATCTGCAAATGCACCCGAATTCGTTGTCCCTGATGGGGCAAAAGATGCAGTTAGAGAAATATCTCCTCCCTGAGCATTAATAGTCGAAGTTAAGCTACCAATTTCTCCGATGCGAATTCCTTGGTCATCTGAATTGGCTGACCATTGGGCGTTGGTTACCTCATAAGAAATGTCCCCATTGTTTGATTGAACTAAGACTCCTGGACTATGAATTACTTGATTTCCCTTAATAATTATTGCTGCGTTAGATGCCGAAGAAATGAGATTGGTATTTAAATTAATAATTCCTCCATAAATCGCAATAGGGCCTGCTATGGAGGTAGCACTACTAAATGTAATATCTTTATTATTACTAGGTTTTCCTAATGTTAATCCACCTATTGTACTAGCAATATTGAATCCTGGAATCGGGAAATTTAGTGCATTCGTAAAACTAGTTCCAGATGGCTGAATTACCAAATGCCCAGTCCCAGAAAAATTTGAACTGTTTGTTGATGGAACGTTGTTTTCTAAAATTAACTTACCTGCGGTGATGGTGGTTGCCCCTGAATAAGTATTCAAGCCAGTCAAGGTTAGATTACCTTCACCAAGTTTCGTTAATGTGCCTGTACCACTAATATTACCAGGATATGTTGAAGTATCACTTCTATTATAAGTTAATGAACCATAATTTATAATATTACCAGTCATTGAACCTAAAGTGGCGCCATCACCAATTATTAATGATTTATTCAAGTCGATTGTCGTGATTCCTGTATTTGTGTTGGTACCCGTTAACGTTATTTCCGCACCCACTTGCAAAACTTCTTCTGAACCTTGAAAGTTGCTCGTAATGGTCAAAGGAGTAGTTCGATTCAAAATTACCAATCCATTATTCACAACTGTACTTGTAGCTGGAAAACTTGAACTCGCATCTGTTAACTCAATTGTTCCTTTTGAAGTGTAAGTATAGGTGTTAGGCGAGGTTACACTTGTAACAGTATTACTCAAAGTTGTGTTTCCAGTATAAGTAAGCGCACCTGTAAAATTGACTTTACCAGACATATATACATTTGAAATACCATAGCCAGAACAACTAGCACACGTTGCCAAGCCCATTAATGTACTCCCTGTAGACATATCAGCCCCTAAGTGATTTCCACTTCTGTAAGCTGCGCCGCTGTAAATTGAGGTATTCCCTCTAATCTGAACATTGCCACCAGATTTGGATAAAGCTACAAATACACATTTTGTAAACTGCCCATCAAATTGTTGAAATTGAAAAGTGGCGGTATTAGTAGCAGCATTATACGATTTATGATAAGTACCTGCTACTTGAGAACCTGTTATGGCATTCCCTTGTTGCATCCCCCCAGTTATTCTAGTAAGCACCTCTAAAACAGACGTGTTTGTTGCTATTGTCTGTGCAGTACCTGTTAAGAATGTGTTGTAATAAGCACCAGAGGCTCCTTTAATTTCAACACCACCACCCCCTGAGATAGGTGCAGCAAAAGTTACATTTTCATTAGGTGTTAAAATCAATTTACTACCCGTAGCAATAGAAACGCCACTTGTACTGTTTATAGTTCCGCTTGATGCTTGACTAACGGAACCACCTGTACCTACCTGAAGATTTCCAGCTGAGATTGTTGTTGCGCCAGAATAGGTATGATCCTTAGTCAAAGTTAACATGCCAGCACCCAATTTAGTTAATCCGCTTCCATTACCACTAATAATTCCATCATAAGTTGATGTTGAACTTACATTTATTGTAGCTGTTCTGCCTGTTGCGACCGCTAGATTGGCCGAACCGGAAAGCGTGGTTCCACTGAGGACTATATTACCATTTGTTGAACTTGTAGTCGTCAGGTTGGTATTCAAAGCAATGGCACCTCCATACAACTCAAATGCCCCGGCAGCAGTTGTGGCAGTACTGAAGGTTATATTTGAACTGTTCGTAAACTCTACAGGTATTCCATTGTTAAGCATGCCATTGTAATAACCGATGGTCAGGCGAGAAATACTATTTAAATCCCCAATACCCAGCCAGTCGAAGTCGCCCGCTTGAATATTATAATCGTCTGCGGTACTACCAATATATGTTTGAATAGCCGGATTCCAGTTGAATGCACTTCTAAAACTACCATCATGCGGTACCAGAGTAAACGTTCCGCCAGATTGTGTAAAATACATCGCGGCACCAGAACTACCATAAATCATATCGGTAATCAATACAATGTTTCCTGATCCCACGGAAACTATATCGCCAGATCCATCATTGCCGATACCCGCAATGCCACCACTAGTAGTTGAACCTGCCCATGCTAGAAAATCACCGCCATTTGTGGTGATATTAGCAAAGATATCCATGGCGTTGCCATTGAATCCACTTGCCCCTATCGATGGGCCATCACCTACAGTAAGTCCTTTCCATGTGTAACTTCCTCCGTTAGAATTTGATCCGCCCAACCATACATGTCCACCATTGGTCGAAATCGTCCCCAATTGAGAAACGCCACCGTCGTCGTTGTCATTGTCGAAATCCGACCAAAAGATTACATTCAAAACACCCGTACCACTAGTGGTAATGGAACCTTGGTGCAATACACGACCATGGCCCTGCAGCGTTAGTGTTCCTGTACCACCTGATTTGGTGATTATTTTACCTGACTGTACCTCTACAGAAGGGTTAGTTCCTGCAATTCCTTTGATAAAAATATCACCAGCTGCCGAACTCGTAAGATTCCCGTTAAGGTTAATGTACCCCCCCATTATAACAATAGGCCCTGCTATAGAAACATCACCACCAATCGTAATATTGGCCGTATTACCGTCTTTACCCAATTTCAAGCTAGATGCGCCCTCAGCCACCGTGTAATTTGAGTTGTAAGGAAAGGTTTGTGCATTTACAAAACTGGTGGCCGTAGGTTCATACGTGACCGCCCCCGTAGTTTTTACTTTGAAGCCATTCGAAACCGCACCGACAAAACTTGAATAGGTCAATGTGATATCGCCTTGTGCAGTGTAAGCATTATTAGCAGGTGAACCAAAATAGATATTGCCCCAGCTCGATGAACCTATCCCGCCTGCAGAAGTAGAACCTCTGTCGCCTGTTACTTGAATATCTCCTGTTTGTGATAAAATTTGTATGTGATTAGTTTGTACTGCCCCTCCTGTTTGACGATAAAAATTAATGCCAAATGTATTATTTGATTGAACAGCGGTTAATACACCTTTTAAGGTTACATTCCCATTTTCTGTTTCTATTCGAGATGCTGCATTGAAAAAAGTAATACCACCAAAAAATTGTGTTCCATTATAACCTCCATGTGCATCGCCATACAATCCTACAGTGCCTGAACCAGTTGTAGTAATAACAGCTTGCAATCGAATTCCATCGTCATAACTACTTGCACATTTTCCATAAATATTGATATTTCCCCCCGCAGCGGTTAATGTTGCATTGTCAATAAGCACAGCAGGAGCACCACCACTTAAATTTGATGCCGCATAAAGACCTATTCCTTCAGTTCCATCAAAATTTCCGCCCAAAGTAATATTTCCACCATTTGAAAGTAGGCTAGAGCCGTTATTTAAAGTAATGGCACCAGTTGAAGTATTCGGTAATACTACAGCAGTACCTCCTGCATTTGAACGCAATGTGATATTACCATTGGTTGTTTGGATGGTTCTGCTTGCAGCTACACCAATATAGCTTGTGGCTTGCAGTAAAACAGCAGCACCGTTTAATGTGGATGTTAAGTTTTGGTTTACCAACACAATTCCCCCATAAACAGACACAGTACCATTGGTGGAAATAACCGCATTTGAAGTAAAATTTCCCGTATTCCCTTCAGATCCAAAAACCAATGCATTACCACCAGAAACAACTGTAATGGCTTCACTAACGGTAACTTCAAAGGAACCGGTACCTCTCAAAGTCAAGGGACCTGTAGTTGTTAAATGGTTTTCGATCACTGATGCCCGAATATTGGCATTACCAGTAATAGTAAGTGTGTTACTCGAAATATTCCAATTTGTACCGGAAGACCCTGTTTCTCCTGTATTCGTAATAGTTAAATTTTGGCTAAAAATAAATGAAAAATTAAATAATAAAACAAAAAGAAAAAACTTTGTAAAATGGTGCATAATGAAATATTTTAGCTGTTTTTTTAAATAACTACAAATTTACTTTTTTAAAAGTATTTAACAAAATATATTTCAAAGGTTTCTTATTTTATATTTTTTGAGAATAAAAAAACACCCTCTCGGGTGTTTTTTTTATCTTGGTGTTACTGTCGATTGTCTTCTGTAAATGTAATAAACCAATACGACTCCTACTACAAACATCGGAAGTAGCCATTGATCTATAGGAGCGGCGGGTTCTCCTGGATTACCTTCTATCGGAAACCCTGGATCTTCATCCTGAGCTACCAGTGTAAAACTACATAAATTCAATACCATCAAGTAAAAACCCAACTCTATTTTACGTACTGTTTTCATCTTATTTACCATTTTTACTTAATAATTAATTTAGTAG
>SSHE01000102.1 GCA_008017315.1 Acinetobacter sp. | reverse complement strand
CTGTTTTTTCAGATGGTGTGACCCCATTCACTGTCGCTACACGCAAACGGTCTTTATTTTCATCATAAAAACTTAAACCAAATACACCAACAGCACTTGGAGAGGCTTTTAACCGTGCCAATGTTTCGGTATAGTCACCTGCAACTTCAATCACACGACCATCTTTACGGAAAGATGAACAGGCTTTTTCACGTGCATCTTTTTCCAAAGTTTTAAAATAATCGTATGCTTCACAACCAACCGTCACCATTTTCTCTTGGAATACTTCACGTGTACCGTGATTAGATGCAGGAATGACCAGAGTAATTGGCTCTTTTGGCAATTTTGGGTCAATCTGATTCCACATTGTGTATGGGTTTGCAACCAACTGACCTTTAGATGGTACTTTTTCAGCCAATGCAGCAAAGATATGATAAGGCTTTAAAGCATACGCTGATTTTTTCGCATTTGAGGCAAAGACGATACCATCATAGCCCAGCTTGATTTCCTGAATTTTGCTTACGCCTGCTTTTTTACAGCTTGCAATTTCAGTGTCTTTAATCTGGCGTGATGCGTTGGCAATATCAATGGTATTATCGCCTACGCCCTGACAAAACTGGCGCAAACCGCCCGAACTACCACCTGAACCAACCACAGGTGCTTTAAACTGTGGGTAAGTATTACCAAATTCTTCTGCAACAATACTTGCAAATGGCAATACAGTCGAAGAACCTGCAATCTGAATCGTATCACGTGCAGCATGAGTTGTGGTAACGGTAGTTGTCGCAACAACGGCTAGAGCTAAACCAAGTTGAGTTAAACGCATTTTTTATCTCTCTATACATAGATAATTGTTTCTGTGCGGTTATTGTGAAATTTTAATATGACAATTAAGTGACAAATATATGACCTTTTTATGACGAGAAATTTCTTTATTTTTATTATAAACTTAGCATGAAAATACTCAGCATTGAGCTGAACATTTTCATATGAATATGCACCTATTTATTTAAATATTCAACATACTATTAATAGTTTCTTGCATATTTTTGGATTTTACACTTGCCTGCACATCTAACAATTTGGCTTTAACTCCACTGCGTGAAGGCTCTGCCAAAGTGTACCAGCGTGATAAAGCCTGAATCAAACGTGAACCCATAATCGGATTTTTTTCATCCATTAATTTTGCCAGTTTCACAAAATGATTCACCCCAACTTCGCCCCACAAATTCACAGGGCGTGATGCCAAACCACCTGTAATAGAACGAATACGATTCGGTACATTCATATCATAATCTGCGTGTGTCGTGAGTTTTTCAATCAAGGTATGATTGGCTTTTGGGTGTGCTGCCTGAATCATAAACCACTGATCAATCGCCAAATCTTCATCTTTAAAATGGCGATAAAAATCCTGTAACGCAGCTTCGGCTTGTGGGGCATCATGCCAAACCAACACGCGTAGTGCACCTAAACGCTCAGTCATATTCTGCGTATTTTGATATTGTGCATACGTCAAATCGAAAGTATCGGTCATGATGCTTTGTCGTGCCATCATACTTAGCGCGATATTTCTCAAAGCCCGAATTCCCATGGCTTGGCTAAAATCTTGCTGCTGATTTGGATTTAATACTTCAAAAATATTTTTCCAGAAACCTTTAAATCGATTGGCTAGCGCATTTAGTATAACCTCTCGTTTTTGTTCAACCAGTTCTGGACGGTAATCGCTATCAATCCGACTTGCCAAATAGCTTTCTGTCGGAATATCCAGCAAACGAGAAGCTAATAATGGATCACTATTCACCAAACGAGGCAATAAAGCTGGCTGTGTAATTGCCTCCAAATATACTTCTGCATCATGGTCTTTTAACAGCACATTCTCTAATAAAGTTTGTGCAGCCTGCCACTGATTAAAACCATTGGTCTCATGCTGTAACAAGAATGCCAGCTCTGCATCCGAATAAGCAAAATCCAGATTAACAGGTGCAGAGAAATTACGCAGTAAAGATACAATTGGTTTATTTGCGACATTGTGGAATGTAATGCTGGCGGTATCCTGCTTAAACAAATACATCCCATCTTTTACGCCATTTTCAAACAAATCCGCACACTCCAGCGTCATTTGCTCACCTGTCTGTGCATCAAACAATGCCAATGCCACAGGAATCGGTACAGCTTTTAAATCTGGATATTTGGCATGTGGCTTGATACTTTGCTGCAAATGCAAAGTATAAGTCTGTGCAGCCGCATCATATTCCGCCGTCACGGTTAAAGTCGGGGTATTGGGCTGGTTATACCAAATCAGAAAATCCGATAAATCTACGCCTGAACCCGCACTTAACGCCGCCACCCAGTCTTCCACCGTCACCGCTTGCCCATCATGACGACGGAAATATTCATCAGTTCCCTGACGGAATTTTTCTTTACCTAGTAAGGTCGCCATCATCCGAGAGATTTCCGCACCTTTTTCATACACCGTTGCCGTGTAGAAATTATTAATCTCGACAAAATGGTCTGGACGTGCTGGATGTGATAAAGGTCCTGCATCTTCGGGGAATTGATGGGCTTTTAAGACTGCCACATCATCAATACGCTGAACCGCAGCTGATTGAATATCTTCAGAAAAAGATTGATCACGAAAAACCGTCAAGCCTTCTTTTAAACATAACTGAAACCAATCACGACAGGTAATACGGTTGCCTGTCCAGTTATGGAAATATTCATGGGCAATCACCGATTGCACTCGCAAAATTGCTGCATCGGTCGTCACCTCAGGGTCTGCCAAGACACATGAAGTATTAAAGATATTCAGACCTTTGTTTTCCATCGCCCCCATATTAAAGGCACTAGTCGCCACAATCATATAATTATCCAAATCATATGGACGGCCATAATGTACCTCGTCCCATTTCATTGAATCTTTGAGTGCCTGCATCGCAATATGACACTTGGCAATATCTTTTTCTTCGGCATAAATCTCTAATGCCACCTTGCGCCCTTCACTGGTTACATATTCATCGCTTAGCACTTGTAAATCACCAATCACACAAGCAAATAAATAACTCGGCTTATGCGTCGGATCTTGCCAAATTGCATAATGACGCTGTGCATCTATTTCACCTTTTTCAATTAAATTCCCATTGGCGAGCAATACAGGATATTTTTTATCAGCCTCCACTCGTGTGGTAAAGACAGATAACACATCTGGGCGGTCTGGATAAAAGGTAATTTTACGGAACCCTTCAGGCTCATTTTGCGTCACCAATAGATCTGCGCCTGCTTGATACAAGCCTTCAAGTTGTGTATTGGTTTCAGGATGAATCAGCACATCTATACTAATGGTCGCTTTATCACCAAGATGACTTAAAATTAATTGCTCGCTATCTAATTGATATTGCTCACTCGATAATAATTCTCCATCAACACGAATAGACTGTAATTTCAAATCACGCCCCAAGAGCTGCAAATCCCCCGCAGATTGTCGTTCGACCTCTAATTCACTACTGACCAAAGTATGGTCATCAAACACTCGAATATCCAGTGCAACACGTCTGACTGCAAAAGTAGGCGGCGTATAATCTTTTAAATAAATGGTTTCGGGGGGATTGACTGCACTGTTCATACACGTTCCTGAGCATTTTTATAAACTAACAATATCGGGATAGTCTAAAGAGATTTAAACCGACAACATAGAAAAAATATGCAAGCAATGTAGCATATTTGCAATGCCTTTTACCTTGGCAGATTTATCTGCTACATTCAGTCGTTCATTCTCCTGTGCCTGTCTCACCATGCTCGAACTCAACCAAATTTATCAAAAACACCTTGATGCCAGTCAGCACTGCCCATGTTGCCAAAGTGCGATGCTGTGGGTTGAGGGGGAATATTATTATAAAGACATTCAATTTCATCATTGTACGCATTGCCAGCATTCTATCTATTATGGTGAGCAGCCGATGCAATGCCATTGTGATACCTGCCTAAAACAACGCAAAAAAGCCATTCAGGCTGCACGCTTCGACGAACGTAAAGCCGAAAGACAAAAAAAACGTGAACAGCAAGATAATGTAGAGTTTTTGCTAGATGATTTAACTTTACTGGACAAATTATTTTTACTCAGCCTAGTGGATGGCTTGGTTGATGAACATTCTCCACATCATGAATGGCTGGACTTTGCCCATTATTACCCCTTACAAATTGCACCAAGTTATCAACTGTTTAAACAGCTCAAACAACGCTTTATCCAGCAAGATTATGTTATTCCACAGCAACACGGCAGCGAAAAATATTATACTAATCTACGCTTACACGGTTATCGTGAACCAAGCATCTTAAGTATTGCTCAACAATTACGTGCATGGTTTTATGCCGATTTCACTCAAGGCGTACCCTATAAAAATAGCGATGAAGTCAAACACACCTTGCTCACATTATTTGCCCATGAAGTGGTCAATTTTTGCCAATATCACTGTCAAAAATGGCAGATTCAATTTTATGCCAATCAACAATTGATCGACTATTGCAAGGTTTTGCTGAATGATTTAGCAGTGCAACAGGTGTTCTATTTAGCCAATCGGGCTTTGCAATACTTACATGAACAAAAATTACTGGATAAAAGCAATCAAAATTTCGTCAATACCAATCGCTTGCGTAAAACTTTGATGCAATATCGAGAGCTAGGACAACAGCAATCTTGGGAAACGGCGACTTTGCAACGCCCTGCAGACTTGATGTACAGTCAAATGAGTTATATTTTTATCGAACGATTATTAGGATTAGGGGAACAAGCCTTTCAACAGCCCTTATGGAAAAGTTGGCAAGATATCTTGCCACGTTTACGCTTTTTTACCGATAGGCATTGTATTCATTGTGGTAGTCGGGATTTAACGATTGAATATAGTGCCAAAGATGCGGTGTCTTTTTGCTGTTTACGCTGTAAACAGCAAGACCACTATTTTGTTGAATAGCTCATAACAACACAGATAGATTTAAAGCCTATATTCTACGCAATCAGTATATAGGCGTAATTTTGGCGGTAAAATAGATACAACGCACAATGTACGACGTATGAACAGCAAATCGCACGCATTAAAAAAGGCTTGCAAGCAATTGAAAAACTTGCAAACCCTTGATAAATATATGGTAGGTATATCCAGACTCGAACTGGAGACCTCTACGATGTCAACGTAGCGCTCTAACCAACTGAGCTATACACCTAGAAT
>SSHE01000018.1 GCA_008017315.1 Acinetobacter sp. | reverse complement strand
TTAGACAGGTTTTTTACTTTTGAGTATTTCATGCAACAATGATACTCGAAAATGGCTTATTTTGGTAAAAAAACAATCTCTAAATTGGTCGTTTTTTGATTTTTGCAAGAGGTCTAATAATTTTTCTTCTTTATTTTTTTCTTGCCACTTTAATGGACGACAATCGATGTATTCGCAGTATCCTGCATCACCAAAATACTCTTGATCATTGTATTGTAGTTGATAATTGAAACTCCCGACATATCCTGCAGCGAGTCCAAATTTATAATCTCCCCGACTTTGAGCCAATACACGAATTTTTTGTTTTGCATCTTCATATTGCCATTCAAACTCTCTTGGTAAATACATACTTTGCTGATTAGGTGTTTTTACAATAGGATAAATGCGATGTACGATAAATTTTACGTTGTGATCAAACATTAATGTTTGTTGCGTGTTTAAGTCTCTTATATAAAGACGTGATTGTACAATTTGATTAAAGTTGTCACGTATTTGTGCCAACAGCATTTGTTTATTATCATCAAGATTAATAATTTGATAAGTAAAAAAACTTAATGGTAAATAAGGCAAGTTAATTGCTCTTGCATATTCAAATGAGCCTAGCTGCTCAAAATGATATTGCTGATTTTGATAGTAAACACTTCCACTACATTCACACAGTAAAGACCAATGATCAAAAAAAGGGAGCTTAAGCTTGGTAAAGTGTGAGATTAAAGGTGTGGTTTTAATTTGAATTTCTGCGGACATTTCTGCATCTTCACGGATAAATGTAAAGTGTGGGAAAGCACCTATTAGTCTTTCTCGTTGCCCAAACTGATAATCATCATGTGTTAAATGACATTGTTTTTGAATATCGTAACTATGCAAATGACCTTGCATCGTTGGACTAATACTAGAAATTACGGTTGCTGTATTTAGTGGTTTATTATCAATCACTGCATTTTTATTAAAAAGCATCGGTACATTTGGCTGCCCAATAATGCTTAAAAAATTAAAATAGTGTAATGGTGCAGGAAGGTTTGGAATCATCAAGCCTTGATGAATAATTTTATAGTGTTTGCGTTGTGGATGATAAGCAAGCTTTGCTGCTTGTGGAATTTGGTTGAGCTTTTTAGAAGAATCAAAAAAATTCATAAATTGCTGCATACCAAACTCCTTATTAGTTAATGTTGTGCTTCATTCCTTTTGTACATAAAAGTTGTTACAAATCCTGAAAGCACATAAAGTAACGATACAACTAAAATACCTACAGGTATATTATACGTTATTGCTGAAAAAACAAGCACCACTGGTATCATCACCACAAAAGGTACACGTTTACGATCCATCACTTTAAAGGAATAATATTTTAAATTAGAAATCATCAACAATCCAACAATCACCATTGTGGCAGCATTGACAACTTGTAACCAAAGTTGTGTAAAATCAAGCTGATGAGCAAAATCTTTTTGCACCCAGACTGTACATATCACCAAAATCGCTGCCAAGGGGCTAGCAATGCCGATGAAATAACGCTTATCCACGCTACCAATCTGCACATTAAAACGTGCCAAACGAAATGCCGCACATGCGGTATAAATAAAGCAACAGGCCAAACCTATACGCCCCAAGTCATGCGTACTCCAACTGTACATCAGAATTGCAGGTGCAACGCCAAATGCCAACAAGTCCGAGAGTGAGTCGTATTGTTCACCGAATGCACTTTGTGCACCAATCGCACGTGCCACCCGACCATCCAGACCATCAAATAATGCGGCAAGGATAATGGCATAAATGGCTTGCTGAAATTGTCCATTCATACTTGCAATAAGAGAATAGAAACCACTTAGCAAGGCAGCCGTAGTAATAAGGTTAGGCCACAAATAAATGCCACGGCGGCGAATTTTACCCGCTTCCGTCTGTTCTTCTTCCACAATTTCAAAGGTAATGCCCTCAAAATCTTGTGCTTGTTCTTCTTGATGATGGTTTTGCATGTACACCTTCTATAAATTCAATCTTTTATTCACCAACCAACCAACGCACAGTCGCACTTGCACCTTGTTCTGTCATTTGTAAATATGGTAACAACCACTGCAAGGCAGCATCTGCCTGTTCCGCAAATTGCCATGGTGGATTGATAATCAATAAACCACAGCCATTTAAACCCACTGGCGTATCATCTGGCCACACACAAATTTCACAGACCAATTGGCGACGAATACCTGTCTTGATCATTTTCTTTTCAAAACGTTCAATCATGGCACGGTCTTTAATCGGATACCAAAGCACATATACGCCTGTTGCCCATTTTTGATAGGTTTCTTGTAATAGTTCCACCAATTGTGGGAAATCCTTACGCTCGATTTCATACGGTGGATCAATCATCACCAAGCCACGTTTTTCTTTCGGTGGAATCACGCCCAAAAGACCTTCATAGGCATCACGCTCATGCAAACCAGCACGCTTATCACGGATATTTTGCCGTAATTGTTGAAATACATGTGGTTGCAATTCAAAGATAGTCGCTTTATCCATGTCTCGCATACCGTGCAAGGCAAACCATGGAGAACCTGGGTATGCACCTCGCCCTTCTTGCGTTCTTAATTGTTCAACCAGTGCCAAATATTGTTGTACGATTTCTGGAGCAGCCCGTTTTTCAGTGGGATTCAATTGCATCAAACGATGAATACCTGTTAGAAATTCACCTGATTTTTGTGCTGGTGCTTCAGACAAATTGTATTTACCTGCTCCGCCATGCGTATCCACATAACGATACGGTTTATCTTTAAGATTCAAATGATGAAGTAGCTGAAGCAATAAGACGTGCTTCATGACATCGGCAAAGTTGCCTGCATGAAAATGATGGCGGTAATTCATTGTATGGTTCGTTCCTCAATTCTGGCTATAGTTTAGCATGAAAAAAATGTTATTTTTTATGCTTATCTTCATCTAAGATAGAGACTTCTGTTTTCTCTCATGTATCCTCAAGCCATGTCATCCCTTTTTACCGATCCTTCTTGGCATATGCCACACATTCTCAATGATATTGAGCAACACGGTTTTAGTCTGGTACAAAATATTTATCCAGAGCAGCATATCAATGCCATTCGGCAGGAATGTCTGGAAAATTTACAGCGTTTTCAGGCTGCATCGATTCAAAATGGTGTAGTGAGTACCATTCGTAGTGATCATATTTTATGGATTAATGAAGATTTATCTCAGGCTTATCAGCATATTACAACCTTAAATCAACTTGCACAGCAATTCAATCAAGCATTTTTTTGGGGTATTCAGGATATTGAAGCACATTTTGCCTGTTATCGTGTTGGTGAATTTTATGCGTTGCATCGGGATAATCCACAACAAAAAAATGAACGTATCATTTCTACGGTTTTTTATTTACATCCAGAATGGCAAAATGGCTGGGGGGGGGAGCTACGTTTACAGGATAAACATGGCGAGTGGCACATTATCCTACCACGCAGCAATCAATTGGTGATTTTTCAGAGCGATTTATTGCATGAAGTTTTGCCTGCCAAGCAACAACGCTTATCCATCACCGCATGGTTACGTCAGCGTCCAGCAACTTTATTCTAAAAGGCTTGTACACATGAGGCATGGAAATTTGTTCATTATAAAAACAATACGACATGTTCAAATAGAAAAATGCTAGATTCATCACTTGATTACAGCATATACTGCACACACAACAACACGTATATGCAATGCAAGAACAATAAGCTAGGAGGCATACCATGAGCCATGATAATGAACGTCCCCCCCTCGGGTCTAATCTTGAGCAATCTAGTTCTGATTTATCCTCTTTATCCAAACGCTTGCTCAATAAAACCGTCGATAAAACACTACAAGCAATTGATTTTGCAGCAGATACAACTGAGGATATGCTCCAATTTGTGGGACATGCCACGGATTTTACCAAAGAAACCATTGACCAAGTGACCAATAAAACCAAGCGTAGTGTTTCGGGAATTGGACAATATTCTGCCAATGCTGTGCGTGGGGTTGTCAGTGACACCAGTGAAGTTGCTCGGGATGTTGCTTTGCATATGGCACGGAACTTTTTGGGCAAGACACCTTTAACGTTATATTTGCCTGAAATGTTGTTGAATAGCCAAATTCGTAAACGTATCGATCCAACAGAAATTGATAATATTAAAGTTGTTTGTGGTAGTGATCGTTTTACTATTGAGGTTGATGGGCATTATCGCCGTTTTCTTTATCGTCTCATGTTGCAATTTACCGTCCTCGAATGTCGCATTGGACAGGAAAAATTTTTAAGGCTGCGGCAAATGGATGAAAGTCTGGACTTGCAGGTTCGTCACGCTGGTACACTCACCAACTGGGCAGCACGTCGTGTGGGTAAAATCGGGTTTGAAATCATCAATCATTTACCCATTGCAACCCTGATTAACCATATCATTCGTGATATCCCTGGTATTCAACAAGAAAAACATCGGCACTGGTATATTGATTTGGAAAAAGCAGGTTTTATTGACTTTATCAACAATCGTTCGTGGATGGTGGATAAATTGATTAGTTTGACAGATTTTAGTATTCTTCCAGGACTCAATATTTTACGTGAAAGTCGGGAACTTGTACGCCAACTGGTTGAACAATTTGAAATTTGCGGTTTACGCGTACAATCAGGGCGACTCGAAGTACAAGTACGCATTTCACAAAACCAATATCAAGATTTTGTATTTAAATAGATGAAAAACTCAACCCAATACCTCATTGACCGCATTGGTGCTACAGACCAACTCTATTTGACTAAAAACAGTGCAGAACTTGGTCTTGAACGTGCCGATTTACGTTTACAATTGGTTCGTTTAAGTCAGCTCAAAGCAGAGCAATTGTATTTTTTACAGGAAGCTATCGTTCTTTTGGAGCAGGCACGGGTGGAATTTGAAGACATCTCTTTAAATCTCTATTTAGATTTATCTTTATCTCTTGCCGAAGCCTACATGCTACATTTCGAAATCACCCAACAAATACATTTTGCTTTAATTACACAGCAAATTTTAAAACCTTTGGCACATTATCATCATGCTGATATTTATTTTGCCCTTGCATACGCTTCTGTCAGTAAAAATGAGACTGCTCTGACTCGGCATTGGCTCACGAAATACGCAACAACCATAGACTTTAATCTTGAACGATTACAACAACATCATGCTTTTAATCCAGTACGTCAACTAGACTGGTTTCGGCAATTGCTCAAAAACAAAGTGCATTAATGACGTACCATCTGTGACAAATATGGATAAACATATGCGTTCACCACATTTAGAAACAACTCATTTTTTTATTAGTTATCATACATTTGTTTTTATTTGGATCAAGGAAATTATCATCTGTTGTACGGGTATAAAAAATCCCATCTGTTCCCCAACACCCTTTATTATCACAATAGGCTAGCACTGTGGTTTTATTGGGATTAGAAATTGCACGATGAGTACCTTCTTCTCGTGTAGGTGCTGCATTGGCCGTTTCAGTTGCAGGGTTTGTTACCTTCACCTGACTATTTTGTGTAGGGCTGGTTTTTTGAGTAGTTTGGTTTGTTAGCGATTCATAATTTTTAGCTTCAATGGATGTGGTAGGGGCAGCTGTCGGGCTGGACTTTTGAGCCGTTTGCTGTGCTGTCGATTCAGGATTTTTAGGTTCAATGGATGTCGTCGGAGCAAGTGTCGGCACGGGTACTTGACTAATGTTTAACTTGGTATCGGTTGCCTGATCAGGTGTGGGGTTTTGCCCCATTGGTACAGGTGGCAATGGCGGTTCAACCAATTGTGTATCATCAAAACGTCCACCATTGGGTTGATGCTCGTCTTCGACAAGAATTTTATCAAATCGAGACAGGCGAGTACTCACTTTTTGTTTTTTAGTACTCTGTTGTACAGGTGGTGTTGTGCTGTAATGGGTTGAACCCTGCTCATCTGTCCATTTATAAAAATCAACAGCCATCGCATGCGTAGTCAGCAGACATATTGAAACACATATTATGACGCTATATGCAAAGTTAAGCACAACCCGTTCCTTGTTCACCCATTAACTGTGATCCAAGTCTATCGTAATTTTCATGCACTACAAAGTATTTACTCAAGGCAGTTTGATAGAAACCATCCATGACCCATTGAAAAATGTGTACCGCTCATTGCAACTGCACCATACAGTCACCACACATCACCGAACTTCGGCTATAATTCCAAAAATTTTTTAACTTAACCCAAACATCATAGGTGTAAAAATGCCAATTTATAATGCTCCACTCACCGATATGAAATTCATCTTAAATGATGTATTTAACGCTGAACAATTTTGGCAAGCCAACGAAAATTTAGCACATTTAGATGCTGCAACTGCCGAAGCGATTTTGGAAGAAATGGCGAAATTTGCCCAAGGTGTAACCTTACCACTCAACCGTACAGGCGATGAAGAAGGTGCAAGATGGGAAAATGGCGATGTGTTTACCCCTGCTGGTTTTAAAGATGCGTTTAAACAATATGCCGAGGGTGGTTGGATTGGTTTAGGGGCGGATGAAGAATGGGGTGGTCAAGCCATGCCAAAAATGCTCACCGTGCTTTCTGACGAAATGCTATTTGCCACCAATCCATCTTTTATGTTGTATCCGCTTTTATCTGTTGGTGCTGGTATGGCACTGAATAGTTATGCTTCACAGGAACAAAAAGAAACTTATTTGCCAAAAATCTATTCAGGTGAATGGGCTGGAACCATGTGCTTGACTGAACCACATGCAGGGACAGACTTAGGCATTATCAAAACCAAAGCTGAACCAAACGAAGATGGTTCATATAGCATTACAGGCACAAAAATCTTTATCACAGGTGGCGATAACGATTTAGCCAATAACATCATTCACCTTGTGTTAGCCAAAACGCCTAATGCTCCTGCTGGTTCTCGTGGGATTTCGCTGTTTATCGTACCAAAATTCCTACTCAATGCAGATGGTTCAGTCGGTGAGCGTAATGCAGTTGGTGCAGGTTCTATTGAGCATAAAATGGGGATTAAAGCCTCTGCAACGTGTGTAATGAACTTTGACGGTGCAAAAGGCTTCCTTGTCGGTAAGGAAAATGAAGGTCTTGCCGCAATGTTCGTGATGATGAATTACGAACGTCTATCTATGGGGATTCAAGGTATTGGTGCATCAGAATTTGCCTATCAAAATGCTGCACAATATGCCACTGATCGTTTACAGGGTCGTAGCTCAACTGGGGTAAAATCACCTGAAAAACCTGCCGATAGCATCCTTGTACATGGTGATGTACGCCGTATGTTGCTCAATGTCCGTGCTAATAATGAAGCGTCACGTGCCTTTGCAGTGTATGTCGGTCAGCAATTGGACATTACCAAATTCTCAACCGATGCCGATGCTGTGAAAAGTGCCAATAACCGTGTCGCACTTTTAACCCCAATCGCCAAAGCCTATCTCACCGATACCGCATTCCAAGCGACTTTAGATGCTCAAATGGTATTTGGTGGTCATGGCTATATCCGTGAATGGGGTATGGAACAATGTATCCGTGATTTGCGTATTGCTCAAATCTATGAAGGGACAAATGGCGTACAGTCACAGGATTTAATTGGTCGTAAAACCATTAAATGTGATGGTGTGTTTATTGCGGAATATATTGCTGAAATCCGTGACGAAGTGAATCAGCTCAGTGCAGATTTGAACTTTATTAAAGATGCGACTTTAGATGCAACCACAGAAATTGAAGTCATTACCCAATATATTCTTGAGCGTTCTAAAGAAGATGCAGAATATAGCAATGGCGTTGCGGTTGATTATTTACATGCAGTTGGTTTATTAAGTTTTAGCTATATGTTTGCCAAAATCGCTGCGGCTGCAAGTGCAAAAGAT
The DNA here is from genome assembly GCA_008017315.1 of Acinetobacter sp. GTDB lineage: Bacteria > Pseudomonadota > Gammaproteobacteria > Pseudomonadales > Moraxellaceae > Acinetobacter. The sequence goes on along the minus strand of SSHE01000018.1, from coordinate 8,753 downwards.
GGCGAATTCTATCAAAATAAATTAGCATTGGCTCGTTATTTTGTGGCTCGTATTCTACCAGATCTTAAAGCCCGTTTGGTTCGTATCCAGACAGGTAGCGATTTGTTGTTTGGTTTTGATGAAGATTATTTCACCAATCAGGCGTAAATTCCTGATCGCTCAAAACCTGCCTTTGCGGCAGGTTTTTTTATTTTCGAACCGCTAATTTTTTCAACACTTCCGCCACTGCCACCATTGCAAAACTACTGGTCACCACCACAGCCGAACCATAACCACCACAGCGTAAGCCAGCACTGCTGTCAATATCGCAAGCAGCGACATTAGAAAAAGGATTATCAACAGAATACACACACAAAATCCCAAACTTTTCTTTAGGTTTTTTACATATCCCTTTCGCCCTTAATTGGGAACGGATTTTAGCCAGCATGGGGTCTTGTTCGGTTTTGGATAAATCTGCTACTCGTATTTTTAAAGGGTCAAGTTTGCCCCCTGCCCCACCTGATACAATCAACGGAATCTTATGAAAACGACAATGCAAAATTAACGCAAGTTTGGCTTTGACATCGTCAATACAGTCTAAAACCATATCTGGACGTTGTGCTAAAAGTTCTACAACATTTTCAGGAGTCAGAAAATCATCAATTAAATCAATCTGAATTTTGGGATTAATCTCACGACAACGCTGTGCCATGACCTCAATTTTTGCCTTCCCAAATGTAGAAGTCAGTGCAGGGAGTTGGCGATTAATATTGGATGCAACAATCACATCCATATCAATCAAGGTGAGTTTTCCCACACCCGAACGAGCCAAGGCTTCCACCGCCCATGAACCTACACCACCAATCCCCACCACCATAACATGGCTATTTTCAAATCGCTGAAAATTATCCTCACCATAGATTTTATTTGTACCTGTAAAGCGGCGGTCGTAGTCGTCAGGTTGTGTAGTTGTGTTCATGTTTACAGATGAATCAATCGTTTAGATAGGTTATTTTACCGATTTAAACGAAGATTGTGGAAGAAAATGACAGATTTAACTTTCCATCGAAATATCATGAACTTGCCCATCTTTGAATTTGACACACAGGACATACTGGCTTACATCATCGGGCAAATTAAAATCAAGATGATTGTCATAATATTCAATTTCATCCTCATCAAGTTCTTCATCTTCTAAATATGAACGGTCTTCGACTTCCAATTTAGCAATGATTTGTTCTGCACTTGGTTTATTTGTACCAAAAAATTCCTGCCAATATTCGACTTCAATTTCTTCAAGATGATGTTCGATAAACAGTAAAATACTTTCTTTAAATTGTCCTGTCACTAACGCATTGGCTAAAGCCTGACGTGCCAGTTGTTCTTTTGCTGCTAAATTATTATCCATGTGTATTGTTCCGATATGATGATAAATCATCGTTAAATTAGCATGTTAAATGCAGACAATCTAGGCTATTTTGCCATAATCTTTTTGCCAGTTGCTCTTTGTCTATATTCAGAATTTGGCTTAATCCATCCAAAACATAGGGTAAATTGGCAGGGGTATTGCGGGTTTTATGTTCGGTTGAAATTTGGCAGCATAATGGGGTCATATCGGGACAATCGGTTTCTAACACCATATCATCAATAGAGATATTCTGCACGACGGTATGTAAACGCTTGGCATTCGGATTGGTGATTTGTCCTGTCATCCCAATTTTAAAACCCAATTTGATCAAGGCTTTGGCTTCTTCTACACCACCGCTAAAAGCATGAGCAATACCACCGTTTTTAAACTGATGCTGTTTTAAAATGTGTAAGGTTTCACCATGCGATTTACGGATATGTAATAACACAGGTTTATCATAGTGTTTGGCAAGTTCTAATTGCTGACTAAAAAAATCAGCTTGTTGGATTTTAATTTCTAGGGTTTTATGTTGTTTTAGATAGCTGTCCAAACCTATTTCACCCAATGCAAGACAATCATATTGCTTTAAATATTGTTCTAAATCCAATATATCTTGCGTTGTATGTTGTTCGATATAAAAAGGATGTAAACCAAAGGCAATATAGCTTTGTGGCACATGAGGCAAAGATTTTAAAAATTGGTTAGTTGCAATTAAATCTTTAAAACGTGACTGTACAAATCCAATCAAAATCAGGGCTTGTACACCAGCTTGATACGCCTGTTCGGCAAGTTGTTGTCGGTCATGGTCAAAGTCTTCGACATCAAAATGCGTATGCGTATCAAACAACTGCAACATTTAGGCGACTTTATCCGCACTGGCTGGCGGTGTATGTGTCGTATCTTTGGGTTGTGCTATCGCAGGTAAATATTGCGGTTTTAAAATCCCTTGCAATTTGTCATACGGAATCACCAAGCGTGGCAAACCGACCACATAAGGCCCAATTTCATATTCACCATATTGCAAAATCAGACCATTGGGACTGAGGTAAAAATTGTCAGACAAGGTGAATTTCCATAATTCTTGATAACGCTGAATATCCTCATTAGGCTGGGTTTCTTTGATCCATTGTTCAAATGCCGCATACGCCAAGTCATTAAATGTTTTACGTTGACCATTTTGAATCACAGCATCCAAATTCAAAATCGTTTGATCACTCAAATCAAAATTTAGATATTGCTGTGCCGAACTGCCATGTGCACCACCTACATAATTATTGGCATTAATCACAACCGTGGCAACATCACCCGTCGCATTCAATACCTGTGGTTTGATATATAAGCTAAGCTGTGCAGATGAACCAAGTGATTTCACTTCTTCTGCCAACTGGACAAACTGATTGATATAACGCTGTAATTCATTTTGTTGTGTCGATTTTTTGAGCTGCTCGGCATGCTGTCCGCTCATTTCAACAATCGGGGAAGCTGAATCTTTTGCCTGTGTTTGTGGATGGTCTTGTTCTGCCTGCGGCTCTATCTCAAAGCCTTGTACCAAGCTTTTGGTATAATTCAGAATATACTGCTCAACGGCTTGATCAAGTTGTGGATAATTACTGCTTAACAGTTGAATATCAATTTGTGGACAAGATTGCCCTCTACATTCTGGCAACATCACGGTGACTTTTTCGATTTTTGCCTCTAAAGTTTGTTGCTTTGGTTCTATTACGATGGGTGCTGAACTCTGCCCTTCTTCCACTGCTTTGGCGACTGGTTTTTTCTCACAACCTGTGAGTCCAAAACATATGGATGCACTGAGCATCATCAGCATTGCAGAATGTTGTATCGTAGTAGCAGCAGGGATATTCATATAGATTTAACCTAAATCTCTATCATCAGTATGACATGCTTGTAGCCTAACATTTTTTTATATTATGCTTCGTTAAAGATTGTGTTATTCGGGCTTATTCTGGTAAATTTAATTGTGCCAATAGTGTGTGCTGTACCCAGCGTTTACTTTGCTCAGGACTTAAATAAATGCTTAAATTATCTTTGGTTACAGAAAAATCTGCGGCACGATAATAAATCGCCATACCTTGCTCATCAAAGAACCAGTCTTGATTCGCCCAGTATAATTTTTCGGGTAACTGTTTTTTTTGCTCGGCGGTTAAATCTTGCTGCCAATTTAGATATTGCGACTGGATAAAATCCATAAATTCCACCCGATATTCAGGTGCAATGACATCATATAGGCGAAGTTGTTGCTGTGTTTTGCGATTGACCACAAAAAAATAATTCGCCTGTGAAATCGCTGTATCTCCCAATTCATATTCTGTTTGGATTTGTAGTAATGCAATTTCACCTTGCTGCATGGCAATACGTGGCTGGATATACATACGCCATGCTTTTTGCTTGCGATGTTCTGCTTCTGCCTGCCACGCATCCGATAAACGAACAAATTCATCAACTGCCGCTTGCAAGCTGTGTTTTTGTTTTAATCCCAGTGTTTGGCGGATTAAATCGGCGATTTGTTGTTCGGTGAATTGATTAAACCATTGATCCTGACTATTAAAGCCAAAAATTTCCACTTCAATACAATAAGTCTTTTCACAAAAAGGTAAGGCGTAATGGGCAACTTCGGGCATCGCAATCAGCATTGGATAGCCTTGTTCGGCTTCCTGCTGTGCGAGTTGCTGTTGTGCTTGATCTGTTGTTTCAGGTGTTTTGGAACACGCCGTACAACATAATAGTAACATCAGCCCAAAAAGTTGCCTATGCTGCATGATTTAATGCTCACGTGTCGCAAGGAACTGAATATCTGGATAACGCTCCTGCATCAGCTGCAAATTTACTCGACTGGGTGCAAGATAAGTCAAATGCCCACCACCATCCAAAGACAGTTGATCATAGGCTTTTTTCTTAAATTCATTGAATTTCTTTTCATCATCACAATGCACCCAACGCACGGTATGGATACTGACAGGCTCATAAATACAATCGACTTTATATTCACCTTTCAAACGATGTGCCACGACATCGAATTGTAGTACCCCTACCGCACCGACAATCAAGTCATTGCTATTTTGCGGCATAAAGACCTGCGTTGCCCCCTCTTCGGATAATTCCTTCAAACCTTTTTGTAACTGTTTAGATTTTAAAGGATCTTTTAGACGTACTCGACGGAACATTTCAGGGGCAAAATGCGGAATCCCTGTAAAATGTAATTCTTCTCCACTGGTAAAGGTATCACCAATCTGAATTGTGCCATGATTATGCAGACCAATAATATCACCAGCCCAAGCCTCTTCCAAATGCTCACGCTCACCTGCAAGGAACGTTAAAGCATCGGAAATACGTACTTCTTTACCAATCCGCACGTGATTCATTTTTAAGCCTTTTTCGTATTTACCTGAGCAAATCCGCATAAAAGCAATACGGTCACGATGTTTTGGATCCATATTGGCTTGAATTTTAAATACAAAACCTGAAAATTTTTCTTCGGTGGCTTCGACTGTACGTTCCTGTGCAGGATGGGCTTTGGGTTCTGGCGACCAATCAATAAACGCATTGAGCACATGATCAACTGCAAAATTCCCCAATGCCGTACCAAAGAGTACGGGAGTTTGTTTACCCTGTAAGAATAATTCACGGTCTAATGGCTCATTGGCCATTTGTACCAATTCCAACGATTCTTCAAACGATTTAAAGGCTAATTCTCCAACTTTTTCCCGAATATCTGGATAATCATAGCCATCACGCACTTCAATATCGGTAATCACCGAACCAAAACCAGCTTTATACATATACAGTTTATTTTGCTGAAGATGATAAACGCCTGCAAAATCTTTCCCCATACCCAATGGCCATGTGATCGGGACACAACGGATTTTTAACACATTTTCAATTTCATCTAATAACTCTAATGGCTCTCGGATTTCCCGATCCATTTTATTGACAAAGGACACAATCGGCGTGTCACGCATCCGACATACATCCATCAATTTGATGGTACGTTCTTCCACCCCTTTTGCTCCATCAATCACCATCAAGGCGGAATCGACTGCGGTTAAGGTACGATAAGTATCTTCGGAAAAGTCCTCATGCCCTGGGGTATCAAGCAGGTTAATAATATGATTTTTATAGGGGAATTGCATCACAGAGGTGGTGATTGAAATGCCACGCTCCTTTTCCATTTCCATCCAGTCCGAGGTTGCTGCACGGTCAGATTTACGGCTTTTTACCATTCCTGCAACTTGAATCGCTTTACCCCATAACAGTAATTTTTCTGTCATGGTGGTTTTACCTGCATCGGGGTGGGAAATAATCGCAAAAGTCCTGCGAGCATTGATTTCTTTAATAAGCTGAGAATTAGACATAGGAAAAATCTACAATATGATGTATCCAGTGATATACGTAGTTTATATATACGTACATAAGCTGAAAAAAATAGGGGTTCTAAAATTGCGGTTATTGTAGCAGATTTGCAGAGAATTTTACCGATTGTTGATAAGCCTTGATTTACCCACAAGGTAAATCACTTTTTTAGTCGATACTGTTATTTTTTGGGCTGATCGGGAATAGTACATTCAACCAAGTCTGCTTTGATTGCAGGATTTAGATCATTTTTTAGAACGTTGCTCTGTGGGTTAATCCGACTGAGAATTGTTCAAGACAAACGCTTTTAAAAAAGCGGCAATTTTCACATTAACTTTAAAAAGTGGTATTGCCATCCCTTCTTGTTGCTCAAAATGTTGCTTTGCCTTGGTCTTGTCCACGGTACTCAATAACGCATCAAAGCGTGCAAATTCATTGATATTATTTTCATTGACATGCGCTTTAATCAACTGTCGTAGTTTAGATTCATCCAAACCAAATGAAGTCGAAATCGCATGTATTTCATCTTCTTTGGCTTTAAATTGATACTCTGTAATATAGTCTCTAAATGACTTAGCTTCTTGCAATTTCACATCACCACGTTGAACATCATGCAAAAAGATATTGGCAATTCTTTGCTCATCATGCGTCAAAGCTGCAAAACTTTTATGCAGTTCATTTAATGCTTCTTCAACCGAAATTGTTTTTTCACTGTCATGTAATGCTTTTAAGTATTTGGTAAAGCGACTGTTCATGTAATCTGAATCAATTTTATCGGTATCAATTTCAGTCAAATAGCCGTCTATTTCAAATGGAACACTGCCCCCACCACCACCGCTTCCACCATCAGCAAACAATTCCTTATAACGTAAAGCAAGAATGAGATATGTCTGCTCATCTATTACAACTTGGAATAGTGGTTCATCAGCACCCTTAACGTCAAAGTGATATGTCAGTGTGTTCCAATTAAAACCTTGGATTTTTGCAGCTTCCAAATGCTCATTAAATTGTTTAAATAACTTTGCAAACTGACCACAAGCCTCTTTGTCTTCAGGTAACTTTTCAAAGTTTTCGATACCCGCATTTTTAAACAGTTGCTCTATATCAATAAAAAAAGCGTTTAATTTATTTAGGTTATCTTGCAGTTTATCTACAAATAAAGCCAAAGGCTTATCGCCTGAATACAACTTAACTGCTGCATCAATATTACGTTTCATCGTATGCGGACGTCGGTAATATCGAATGATACCGAATGGTTTATCTTTACCAAATAAGCGGTTGGTACGTGAAAATGCTTGAATCAAGTTTGCATACTCAAGCATCTTATCCAAGTACAAAGTATTGACCCATTTAGAGTCAAAACCTGTCAGCATTTGATCAACAACAATCAATAGCTCAAGCTGTTTTTCAGGGGCGTGTTCTACACGCTTATACAATTCTTTATGGGCTAAACGGTCTGCAATATCACGCTTCATTTTGGCGTGGCTGGCTAAAGTGAACTCCATGCCATAACGATTATTATAGTCGCTTATGATCTCAACCAAGCCATCTTCTTTGAATTTAGCATTTTCATTATTATCAATATTTGGATCAAACAGTGCCGTAATTTTTAGTTCAGGTTTTAGTTTTTTAAATAAACGATAATACTCAATTGCTTCAGCAATACTGCTGGTCGCAAACATGCCATGAAATTTATTATTTTGGCTATATTGAATCCAGTTGTCTAAAATATCTTCAACCACTTTCTTCTGATGCGCTGGGCGACGATACTGCTCTGTCGGTAAGTAATCCTCAATCCCTTTGATATAGTTATTGGCTTTGTCCCAATAACCAGCCATAGCAACCTGACTTTTATCCATAAAACGTAAGTAGATTTCTTTCTTTTTAGGATCGTCTAAAGCTTCTTTAATTGTATTGGCTTTGGCTTCATCCAAAGCCACGGCTTCACGTAATTTTGAATCTTTATAAGTTGAAATCAGATAAGGATCAAAACCGAGTACATTTTTATCTCGAATACCATCTGCAATACTGTAACGGTGCAACTCATGACCGAATACTGTCGCTGTGGTATTCATATTCTTTTCGTTTTCGTCTTGAATCGGTGTCCCTGTAAAACCAAAGAAGACTGCCTGAGGAAAGGTTTCTTTAATGGTAATGAGCATATCACCAAAGGTCGAACGGTGTGCTTCATCTACAATAATAACGATGCGCTTTTTCTGCATCTGCTCAATATCATGGGCTTTGAGTCCACCCTCTTCTTGCTTGATATTACTCATTTTTTGAATTGAGCTAACAATCAGAACTTCATTCGGATTTGTACTTTTAAGTTTGCTAATCAACGCATGAGTATTTTCAGTGGATTGTACAAAATCGTCTGTATCTGCAAAGTTATTATATTGTTCTAAAGACTGTGTACCGAGTTCAATACGATCCATGAGAAAAATGACTTTATCTGCATCTTTCGAGGTTGCAATCAGATAAGCCGATTTAAAACTGGTCATAGTTTTACCTGAACCAGTGGTATGCCAAATATAACCACCTAAACGATCTCGTCCATCCCATTCAATACGTGCCACACGGTCTGAAATCGCACGGACGGCAAAGTATTGGTAACTGCGCATGACCTTTAACACACCATCGGTTTTATCCGCTACAGTGTAAAATCCAATAAGCTGATGTGCCATTGGAATAGACAGCAATGTTCCTGCAATGTCTTTCCAATAGTTGATTGGTTCGTTGTTGAAATCTGCCCAGTTAAAATAGTAGTCAGAGTTAAATGACCCATCTGGCCCAGGATTGGCAAAGTATTTGGTTTCTTCGGGGTTCATTGCCACAAAGATTTGTACCAATGAAAATAGCCCTGAGAAGATGCCTGAACGGGCATAGTTTTCGATTTGATGTGCTGCCTGACTGACAGGGATGCCTGAGCGTTTCAATTCGATGTGAAACAGTGGCATACCGTTAATAAGCAACATGATGTCGCCACGTCGATCATTTA
>SSHE01000069.1 GCA_008017315.1 Acinetobacter sp. | reverse complement strand
CCAGCAGGCAAAAAACTACGGGTATCAAAGGGAAAGGTTGAAATCCAGTCTGGTCGATGCAACTGATTGCCACCCATCATAATCACGCATTCAGCCCCAAAGCAGACAAAATTGCCAATATGCAGTTGATCAATTGGTTTTTCAGGTGTAGCAGGTTTGTCATGTAGATAACGTACCACACAACGTTCAAAGCCCTGATCCCAATAAGCAGAATAATAAGAATAATTACCTTTGATATGGATATTTGGATTTTTCACTGTTTTGGAAATAAATTCGAATTCACACCAATGTTTAACAGGGGAGTGGATCAAAGATGAGTCCATTTATTTTCCATAGATACTTTTAATAAGAAAAACCCCTCAAATAGAGGGGTCAGTGACTTGGAATTAAATATATTCCACGCTCACGATTTCGTATTCAACCTCACCTTGCGGTGTTTGAATTTTTGCTTCGTCACCTTCGCTTTTACCTAAAAGACCACGCGCAATCGGTGAGTTCACTGAGATTTTATTGATTTTAAAATCTGCTTCGTCATCACCTACGATTTTATAGGTTTTACGCTCTTCCGTGTCAAGGTTCTCAATGGTGACCGTCACACCAAACACCACACGACCATTTTGTTCAAGTGTTTTGACATCAATCTCTTGAGCTGCACCCAGTTTGCCTTCGATATCCTGAATACGACCTTCGCAGAAACCTTGTTGTTCACGAGCAGCGTGATATTCAGCATTTTCCTTTAAATCACCGTGCTCACGAGCTTCCGCGATCGCTTGGATAATACGTGGGCGATCCACTGTTTTTAGCTGTTGTAATTCTTTCTCTAAGGCAACCTTGCCTTCAGGAGTCATAGGATAACGTTGCATTTCAGTCCCTCTAAATTGGTTGGGAAAATACAGGATTAAAAAAAGAAAAAGCCCGCCACCGATAAGGTGACGGGACTTTATCGGTAGAGAATTAACCTACAGTTTGTAAATCTTGCAAGCGGTATACATCCATTGGCAATTTCACAGAAAATGCTTGGCAAACAGCCTCAGCACCATTAATTGTCGTAGTGTAATACACTTTACCTTGTAGGGCAGCACGACGAATCATGGCAGAGTCGTATTGAGCTTGTTTGCCTTCAGTTGTGTTGACAATAAGATGAATCTCACCATTTTTCAAGCGGTCTACAATATGTGGACGACCTTCAGTGACTTTATTGACAGCTTCACACTCAATGCCTGCTTCTTTCAGAACACGATGTGTGCCATTAGTCGCAACAAGTTTGAAGCCATATTCGATCAATTGTTTAGCAATATTGGCAATGTATTTCTTATCTGATTCACGAACTGATAAGAACGCATGCTTCACTTCGCCTTCTGTTGGCAAGCCTGGTAAACGTTCGTTTGAACCAAGTACTGCTTTGTAGAATGCTTCACCGAAAGTTTGACCTACACCCATTACTTCGCCTGTAGATTTCATCTCAGGCCCAAGCATTGGATCAACGCCTTGGAATTTAGCAAATGGGAATACAGCTTCTTTTACTGCAAAGTGAGTCGGGATGATCTCTTTGGTGAATCCTTGAGATTCTAAAGATTGACCAGCCATACAACGTGCCGCAACTTTTGCTAAAGACTCACCAATACATTTAGAAACGAAAGGAACTGTACGTGATGCACGTGGGTTCACTTCGAGGATATAAATGTCGTTGCCTTTTACTGCAAACTGAACGTTCATCAAGCCGATTACGCCAAGTTCTTTTGCCATTGCAACAGTTTGGCGACGCATTTCATCCTGAACTTCTTGTGAAAGTGAGTAAGGAGGAATTGAACATGCTGAGTCACCTGAGTGAATCCCTGCTTGTTCGATGTGCTGCATGATACCGCCAATCACAACGTCTTTACCATCAGATACGCAGTCTACGTCCACTTCAGTTGCATCATCAAGGAAACGGTCTAACAGAACAGGGGCTTCATTTGAAGCTTGAACTGCTTCACGAAGGTAACGTTTTAGCTCATCTTCGTTATAAACGATTTCCATTGCACGACCACCCAATACATAAGATGGGCGAACAACGAGCGGATAACCCACTTTCGCTGCTTCTGAAATACCTTCTTCAGCAGATTTTACGATGCTGTTGTTTGGTTGACGAAGCTGTAGACGTTGAATCATTTGTTGGAAACGTTCACGGTCTTCTGCACGGTCAATCGCATCAGGAGATGTACCAATGATCGGTGTACCTGCTTCTTCTAAAGCACGCGCCAATTTCAATGGTGTTTGACCACCGTACTGTACGATCACGCCTTTAGGCTTCTCAGTACGTACGATTTCAAGAACATCTTCCAATGTAACAGGCTCGAAGTATAGACGGTCAGATGTGTCATAGTCGGTAGAAACAGTTTCAGGGTTACAGTTCACCATGATTGTTTCGTAACCGTCATCACGCATCGCTAGCGCAGCGTGTACACAGCAGTAATCAAACTCGATCCCTTGACCAATACGGTTTGGACCACCACCAATGACCATGATTTTGTCACGGTTCGATGGATTTGCTTCACATTCTTCGTCGTAAGTTGAGTACATGTAAGCTGTGCCAGATTCGAATTCGGCCGCACAAGTATCAACACGTTTATAAACTGGATAGACACCCAAGTTCCAACGTTGTTTACGGAATTGTTTTTGTGAAATACCCATCAAGTCAGCAATACGCAGGTCAGATAAACCTTTACGCTTGAACGAACGGATATTGTCAGCATTTAAATCGCCAAAGCCTAAAGTTTTTACTTGAGCTTCAGTTTTAACGATGTCTTCGATTTGGATCAAGAACCAACGGTCGATCTTAGTTGCTTCGAATACGTCATCTAAGGAGAAACCATGACGGAATGCATCGGCAACATACCAAATACGCTCAGGGCCTGGAACTTTAAGTTCTTTTAAGATGATGTCTTTGGCATTAGCCGTACCAACTTCGATTTTTTCATCAAAGCCGCTGACACCTACTTCAAGACCACGAAGCGCTTTTTGAACGGATTCTTGGAAGTTACGACCAATCGCCATCACTTCGCCCACAGATTTCATCTGAGTTGTAAGAACAGGCTCAGCTTGTGGGAATTTTTCGAAGTTGAAGCGAGGAATCTTGGTTACAACATAGTCAATTGCTGGTTCGAAGCTTGCAGGCGTGATACCACCAGTGATGTCATTTTTCAATTCATCAAGGGTATAGCCAACCGCAAGTTTTGCCGCGATTTTCGCAATTGGGAAACCTGTTGCTTTAGAGGCAAGCGCAGATGAACGAGAAACACGAGGGTTCATCTCGATCACAACCATACGACCATCTTTCGGGTTAATACCGAACTGAACGTTTGAACCACCTGTTTCAACACCGATTTCACGCAGAACAGCAACCGATGCATTACGCATGATTTGATATTCTTTATCTGTCAATGTTTGCGCAGGGGCAACAGTGATTGAGTCACCTGTGTGTACGCCCATTGGGTCAAAGTTTTCAATCGCACATACGATAATACAGTTGTCGTTTTTGTCACGAACAACTTCCATTTCGTACTCTTTCCAGCCAATCAGTGATTCATCAATCAATAATTGTTTGGTTGGAGAAAGATCGAAACCACGTTCACAGATTTCAATAAATTCTTCTTTATTGTACGCAATACCGCCACCAGAACCACCCATCGTGAATGATGGACGAATGATCACTGGGAAGCCGAAACGCGACTGAATTTCCAGTGCATGTTCCATACTTTCAGCAACATCGGCACGAGGACACTCTAAGCCGATTTTACGCATGGCGATGTCAAACAGTTTACGATCTTCTGCTTTTTCAATCGCTTCTTTTGATGCACCAATCAACTCAACATTGTATTTCTCTAAAACACCGTTGGCATCTAATGCAAGTGCACAGTTCAATGCAGTTTGACCGCCCATCGTTGGGAGGACTGCATCTGGGCGTTCTTTTTCAATGATTTGAGCAACAGTCTGCCAAGTGATTGGCTCGATATAAGTTGCATCCGCCATTGAAGGGTCAGTCATAATGGTTGCTGGGTTAGAGTTCACCAAAATAACACGATAGCCTTCTTCGCGAAGTGCTTTACATGCTTGCGCACCTGAGTAGTCAAACTCACATGCTTGACCGATCACAATTGGACCTGCACCAATAATTAAGATGCTTTTAATATCCGTACGTTTAGGCATTACTCGCTCCTTAATTACTTCTTAGATGCTTCAATAAGTTCGATGAAATGATCGAACAATGGAGCACAGTCATGTGGACCAGGGCTTGCTTCAGGGTGACCTTGGAAGCTGAATGCTGGTTTGTCAGTGCGATGAATACCTTGGTTTGTACCATCAAACAGTGAACGATGTGTCACTTTTAAGTTCGCAGGTAAAGTACTCTCATCGACAGCAAAGCCGTGGTTTTGAGAAGTAATCATCACTGTACCATTCTCAAGATTTTGTACAGGATGGTTTGCACCGTGATGACCATGATTCATTTTCATGGTCTTCGCGCCAGAAGCAAGTGCTAAAATTTGGTGACCTAAACAAATACCAAATACAGGTAAAGTCGTAGTTTCAACAATCGTTTTTACTGCTTCAATCGCATAGTCACATGCTGCTGGATCACCAGGACCATTTGACAAGAACACGCCATCTGGATTCAACGCGAGCACTTTCTCCGCAGGAGTTTGTGCAGGAACAACTGTTAATTTACAACCACGGTCTGCGAGCATACGTAAGATGTTGGTTTTGACACCATAATCGTATGCAACGACATGAAATTTAAATTCAGGTTGAGCAAAGCCTTGACCTAAAGCCCAGGAACCTTCAGTCCATTCAAAGCCTTCAGGATCACAGCATTCTTTTGCAAGGTCTAAACCATTTAAACCACCGAAGGCACGCGCTTTGGCAATGGCCTCTTCTTCAGTGATATTTTCGCCAGCAAGGATGCAACCGTTTTGCGCGCCTTTGTCACGTAAAATACGTGTCAATTTACGCGTGTCAATATCAGCGATGGCAACAACATTGTGTTGTTCAAGGTATTCGCTCAGCGATTGTTCAGCACGGAAATTGCTGTGTAATAAAGGAAGATCACGAATAATTAAACCGTTTGCCCATACCTTATGGATGCGGCCTGATTCAACGTCTTCACTATTACAGCCAGTATTTCCAATATGAGGATAAGTCAGCGTCACAAGTTGCTGTGCGTAACTTGGATCAGTCAAGATTTCCTGATAACCAGTCATGGCGGTATTAAAAACGACTTCACCAGTCGTACTACCCGATGCACCGATAGACGTTCCTTTAAAGACCGTTCCATCTGCGAGGGCTAAAATGGCGGGGGTGCTCAAACCAAAGCTCCTGAATTTTAAGCTGTAAAAAAGCGAGAAGACTTGAAAAAAGCAGGAAACGTATGTACGTCCTCCTTTGGTCTGCTCGCTTGAACTTAAAGACATATTGTACGCATGAATCAATAAAAAGTCTATGAATTTATCTGTTTTAAATCGGTAAAGGGCGTTGTTTGAAATTGTGAAGGATGGTAACAGGGCATCAGGGTAAATCAGTAACATTAAAACTTGGATTATTTATGCCAATAGTTGTCATTTTTTGCCACTTGTCGGAAAGTGATACAAGTCACATAATTGTCTAACAATTTATTTTATGAAAAACAGCCAGTGGGTGTCTAATAGCTTTAACCTAGTTCAACCCAACCTATAGAGGATTCTCCCATGACTGAACAAGCAAACAACCAACAAGAAAAAACAACTGAACAAAAACTTGATTTTGCACAGGTTGTTCAAAAACAAATTACTGAATTAAAAGCAGAGTTTGTACAACGTGTGGAAAGTTTAAAAGCACAGTTTCCACTTTCTCAGGAAGATTTGGTGGGTTTGAAAGATAAATTGACGGCTGAATTGACGGCGATTCTTGAAGATGTGACCAAAGTATCTAAAGAGATCAAACAGGACATTACAGAAATCTCTGTAAAGCACAAAGATCAATTGACTGAAACCTTAACACATGCGAAAGAAACAGTCGTAGATGCAGTAAAATCGATTAATCTATCACAACCCAAAGATGTTGAGAAAAAAGACGCTTAAATTTAAGCTGCTTAGAAAAACGGGGATTTTAAATCCTCGTTTTTTATGCATAAAAGGTGTAGAGCCAATCTCTTTTATTGTGAAAATCAGCGTGCTGCCCACTATGCTGCATGGCAAAAAAATGCTGTTGCCCATCCGTTTGAATCACCGCCGACAAACCCATAAAAATATCTTTAATTTTGACATTTTGGCTATGTAAAAAAGGATTAATGTCGAGTATTGCGGTCAAACCGAATTTGGTTCGTTGTGCATCAATCAATTCTATATCGTCGGCAGCCTGTGGAGGCATGGTTTCTGGATAACGATATTCTTCAAACTGATAGGCTTGCCAGCTTAGGGTGGGGGATAGATTGATTTCTCGATAAAAATCTTGACCTTTTACGCCAATGAATACTTCAAAACAGGTATTTTCCCAGAGATAATCTTGACGTGTGTGATTTTTAACCGCAGATTGCCATTGAATGGATTGATTTGGGTCATTGACCCAGAATCCAATCTGTAAAATACCTGTATTGGGTGTTTCAATTGCTGCAATAAGCCCAAGGTCTTGTGTGGGTTGAAATGAGCTTAATTCGAAAGTGGCCATATTCAGCTTAGTTGCTCAGATGTGCATAACGAACAAGATTGGAGAGCTTTGGATTTTGTTGTGCAGCTTTTTTATACAGTAGGACGATTTTTCCAATGGATTGCACGCTTTCCGCTTGGGTGCGTACAATTAATTCCTGAGTAAGCTGCTGACGCAATTCTCGATCTTCGCCTGCAATTTTAACTTTAATCAGTTCGTGATCATTTAAAGCACGCATAGCTTCTTCGATGACATTATCCGTCAAGCCCTGACTGCCTATCATCACCACTGGTTGTAAGGCATGACCAATCTGACGTAAACGTTTGCGTTCCTGAATCTTTAATGCTGCCATTTTTGTAGCCATTGATAAAAACTGCATATTCTAATCTTTTTTCAGCTTAAAACGAACAGTTGAGCAAGGTTTATTTTTTGGGATGCAAAAATTGCAGAAGGATTAGGCTGCAAAAACATGATTTTTGACGTATAATATGCGATGTTTAATCGTTTTCCTCAATGACTTTATTATTATGGCAACCAAGATTACCAATCAAAAATTATCCAAAAGTAGTCGGGCGTGGATGCGTGAACATTTGGATGATCCTTTTGTAAAAAAAGCACAAAAAGAGGGTTATCGTGCTAGAGCTGCTTATAAACTATTAGAAATACAGGAAAAATGTCACCTAATTAAGCCAGGGATGACAGTGGTTGATTTGGGTGCAGCACCAGGAAGTTGGTCGCAAATTGCAGGAAAACTGGTAGGTGTAAAGGGTTTGGTGATTGCATCGGACATTTTAGAGATGGATGCTTTACCTGATGTCACTTTCTTACAAGGTGACTTTCGGGAAGAAGAAGTATTCGAGCATTTGTTAAATATTTTAAATGGTCGGGGTGTGGACCTTGTAATTTCCGATATGGCACCCAATACATCAGGGAATAGAGCTGTTGATCAACCGAGACAAATTTATTTGTGTGAACTGGCACTAGATTTTGCTCAAAAAGTACTTGGTGTACATGGACAAATGGTGGTAAAAGTCTTTCAAGGTACAGGTTTTGATGAATTTCGTAAACAGATGCTGGATAGTTTTGACGTGGTTAAAACGATAAAACCAGCTGCCTCACGTGCACGATCAAAAGAGGTTTTTTTGATTGGACAAGGGCGTAAAAAAGCGTTAAAAGCATGAGGGTCTGAAAGTACATTGATACTTTGGGCAAATATTGATGAAACATCTGGATTCGTGATGTTTTCCTGCGGAAGCATCGGTATAGTTTAAATAAATATGGGAATAAAGTTTTGAGCGATATATTCAAGAATGCCGTATTGTGGTTGTTCATCATCGGTGTCCTGATAGTGGTATTTAGTAACTTTAGCGGTCAGGATAAAACTGATAGTTTAAATTACTCTCAGTTTGTGACGGCTGTTGAAGCGAAACAAATCAAAGAAGTGACCATTGATGGTGAGCGTATTACAGGTATCAAGGCTAACGGCACGGCATTTGAGACCATTCGCCCTGATATTTTTGACCCACAGTTTGTACCTAAATTGATTGAAAATGGTGTTGAAGTACAAGGCACTGCACCGCATCGTCAAGGTATATTGATGCAATTATTAATTGCCAGTTTCCCAATATTGCTGATTATTCTTTTATTTATGTTCTTTATGCGGAACATGGGCGGCGGTCCTGGTGGTAAAGGTGGCCCGATGAGTTTTGGGAAGTCCAAAGCCAAAATGCTGTCTGAAGATCAGATTAAAGTGACATTTACCGATGTAGCAGGTTGTGACGAAGCAAAACAAGAAGTGGTTGAAATTGTTGATTTCTTAAAAGACCCAGCAAAATTTAAACGCCTTGGTGCAACTATTCCACGTGGTGTGCTGATGGTGGGGCCTCCAGGTACAGGTAAAACTTTATTGGCAAAAGCGATTGCAGGTGAGGCTAAAGTACCATTCTTTAGTATCTCTGGTTCTGACTTTGTTGAGATGTTTGTCGGTGTGGGTGCTTCTCGTGTGCGTGATATGTTTGAACAAGCCAAACGCCATGCACCGTGTATCATTTTTATTGATGAGATTGATGCAGTGGGTCGTCATCGTGGTTCAGGTACTGGGGGCGGTCATGATGAGCGTGAACAGACTTTAAACCAGATGTTGGTTGAAATGGATGGTTTTGAGGGTAATGAAGGCATTATCGTGATTGCTGCAACCAACCGTGTCGATGTATTGGATAAGGCTTTACTCCGTCCAGGTCGTTTTGATCGTCAGGTGATGGTGGGTTTACCAGATATTAAAGGTCGTGAGCAAATTTTGAATGTGCATTTGAAAAAATTGCCGTCGGTCACTGGTGTTGATGTTGCTGTATTGGCTCGTGGTACGCCAGGATTCTCAGGGGCACAGTTGGCGAACCTTATCAATGAGGCGGCATTATTTGCAGCTCGCCGTAATAAAAATACGGTGGATATGCACGATTTTGAAGATGCTAAAGATAAAATTTACATGGGGCCTGAACGTAAATCGATGGTGATTCGTGAGGAAGAACGTCGTGCTACGGCTTACCACGAAGCAGGTCATGCGATTGTGGCGGAAATTTTACCAGGTACCGATCCTGTGCATAAAGTAACCATTATGCCACGTGGTTGGGCATTGGGTGTGACGTGGCAGTTACCTGAACAAGATACAATTAGCCATTATAAAACCAAAATGCTGAATGAAATTTCGATTTTATTCGGTGGACGTATTGCCGAAGAGGTGTTCATTAACCAAATGTCAACGGGTGCATCGAATGACTTTGAACGTGCAACTAAAATGGCACGTGCGATGGTCACCAAATATGGTATGAGCGACCGTTTGGGTGTGATGGTGTATGAAGAAGAAAATCAAAATGGTTTCTTTGGTAATATGGGCAATCGTACAATTTCTGAAGCAACACAGCAGCAAGTGGATGCTGAGATTCGTCGTATTTTGGATGAACAATATAAAGTTGCTCGTGAGATTATCGAGAGTAATCAAGATAAGGCACATGCAATGGTTGAGGCATTGATGCAATGGGAAACCATTGATCGTGATCAAATTCTGGATATTATGCAAGGTCTTGAGCCACAGCCTCCAAAAGTTTATATTCCAGAAAATCCAGTACCCTTGATTGAGGAAGTGGTTGCAAATCAGGAGTCACCACTTACTCCGCCGCCATTACCGTCCTTGCCTAAGGTTTAAATAGGTACAGCAAGATGAAAGTCACCTTTGGGTGGCTTTCTTACTTATGTTGAGATGATTTGACAGGACGAGATGATATGCACTTGATTCCATTACCGCCAAAAGTATTGCAGTGTGGTAGGCTGCAGCTAGATTTATCTATACCACACATTATGGGAATCTTAAATGTCACGCCTGATTCCTTTAGTGATGGTGGGCAATATCAGCACAAGGAACAGGCGATTGCTCATGCGGTACAGATGATTGCGGATGGTGCAAGTATTATTGATATTGGTGGAGAATCAACTCGCCCTCAAGCAAAAGCAGTGAGTGTTGAGGAAGAATTGCAGCGTGTGATTCCTGTCGTTGAAGCATTGGCAAAATATGATGTCGTGTTGTCGATAGATACCAGTCAGCCAGTCGTGATACAGGCTGCTGTACAGGCAGGTGCACATATCTGGAATGATGTGAGGGCATTAAAACGTCCACAGGCATTAGAAACAGCGGCACAGCTTGATATTCCAGTCATTTTAATGCACATGCGTGGTGAACCGAGTACGATGAATGACTTGGCACATTATACTCACGTCATACAGGATGTTAAGGCGGAATTACTGGAGCGTATTGATCAGGCTGAAGCAGCAGGAATTCGGCATGAGCAGATTATTTTGGATGTTGGCTTTGGATTTGCCAAAAATACTGCACATAATGTGATGTTGCTGCGAGATTTATGGCAGTTGAATGAATTGGACTATCCGATACTGGCAGGTTTATCCCGTAAGCGTTTTATCGGCGAAGTGTTGGGGGGGGTAGAGGCTCAAGCACGTGATATTGCCAGTGTGACGGGGCATTTGCTGGCGATTCAGCAAGGAGCGTCTATTGTGCGAACGCATCATGTCAAAGCCATGTCCGATGCAATCAAAATGTGGCAAGCGATACAAGATTGAGCCAATATTTAAAGTTGTGATAAGTTTTGAAATATCATGATGCATGGTACGGTATTGTGGGGTATTTTGGTATTTTGTATTGAAAATCAGTATATTATCATTATTGCAAGAGGTCTATTATTTTTCTATTCTCTTCAATCAAACTCAGGCGAATATCAAAATTGCAAAATAATTTTGTAAAATACCCAGTCGGCTAGTCAGAATTTTGCTATAATTTTTCGTCATTTTTTCTTGGTGTTTTTGAACCATGCACTATCCTAAAGTTTATGATGTTATTGTGATTGGCGGTGGTCACGCAGGTACAGAAGCTGCATTGGCGGCTGCACGTATGGGACGGCAGACGTTATTGCTCACACATAATATCGAAACATTAGGGCAAATGAGTTGTAACCCAGCAATTGGGGGAATTGGAAAATCACATTTGGTGCGTGAAATTGATGCTCTAGGTGGTGCAATGGCATTGGCTGCCGATAAGGGTGGGATTCAATTTCGGATTTTAAACTCTCGTAAAGGTGCAGCCGTGCGTGCTACACGTGCACAAGCGGACAGAATAATTTATAAAGCGGCGATTCGTGAAACGTTGGAAAATCAACCCAATCTTGATATTTTCCAACAAGCCGCAGATGATTTGATTGTTGAGGGTGATACCGTCAAAGGTGTCATTACCCAGATGGGAATTCGTTTTGATTGTAAAACTGTGGTACTGACCACAGGTACATTTTTGGGCGGTGTGATTCATATCGGGCTAAACAATTCTAGTGGTGGGCGTGCAGGTGATCCACCGTCGATTGCATTGGCACATCGTTTGCGTGAATTAAATTTACCCGTGGGACGTTTGAAAACAGGTACACCACCACGTATAGATGCTCGTTCGGTAGATTTTTCGGTAATGACCCCACAACCAGGTGATTTTCCATCACCTGTGATGTCTTTTATGGGTGATGTCTCTATGCACCCTGAACAGGTCAATTGTTATATTACCCATACCAATGAAAAAACCCATGACATTATTCGTGGTGGCTTAGACCGTTCACCAATGTACACAGGTGTCATTGAGGGAGTCGGTCCACGTTATTGCCCATCCATTGAAGATAAAATTCATCGTTTTGCCGATAAGGATTCACATCAGGTTTTCCTTGAACCAGAAGGTTTGACTACGCATGAGTTATATCCAAATGGGATTTCGACTTCACTGCCTTTTGATGTGCAATTTGCTTTGGTACGCTCAATTCGTGGCATGGAAAATGCCCATATCTTGCGTCCTGGTTATGCGATTGAATATGATTATTTTAACCCACAAGCCTTAAAATACACGCTGGAAACCAAAGCCATCAACAACCTATATTTTGCTGGTCAAATCAATGGTACAACAGGCTATGAAGAAGCAGGTGCACAAGGTTTGCTCGCTGGTTTAAATGCAGCTCGCCGTGCATGGGAACAGGAAGAATGGACGCCAAAACGTGATGAAGCCTATATGGGTGTATTGGTTGATGATTTGATTACACTGGGTACAAAAGAGCCATACCGTATGTTTACTTCTCGTGCTGAATATCGTTTGATGTTGCGTGAGGATAATGCTGATCAACGTTTGACTTCTATTGGTCGTGAGCTTGGCTTGGTAGATGATGTACGTTGGGCGGCATATTGCGAAAAAATAGAAGCGATTGAAACCGAAACAGCACGTTTACAGCATCTTTGGGCCGCACCGAACAATCCAATGGGTAAAAAATTCATCGAAATGACCGCTGCGGATTTGAGTAAAGAAAGTTCAGCGATTGATTTATTAAAACGTCCGAATATTAATTTTACCCAAATTGCCGAATTGACGGGTTCAACGGTATCGGCACAGGTCGGTGAGCAAATCGAAATTGCGGTCAAATATGAAGGCTATATCCATCGTCAGCATGAAGATGTAGCACAACTGAAACGTCTGGAACAAACCAAAATTCCTGCTCATTTTGATTATGATGCAGTTTCTGGGCTATCTCGTGAAATTACCTTGAAGTTAAAAACGGTATTGCCTGAGACTTTGGCACAGGCAAGTCGTATTCCTGGTGTAACTCCAGCAGCAGTGCAATTGGTGATGATTATGATCCGTAAAAACTCCCAAGGTAAAAAAATCGCTTAAGTCATGCAGAAGGGAAAAATCACTATTTCCCTTAAATTTATTCACATATTTGAGTAAATATTTGATACAGTATGCAGTATTGTTGGTTTTATTTCAGGAGTAGAGCATATGTCAGATAGTGTTGTGTTATTAAATGCAGATTTGGTCTTAACGAAAGAAGGCTTTGATGATTTGGTCTATGAGACGGGTACTTTACTTAAAGTCATGATGATATCGAATGACCACGTCGTGGTAAAAGATGATCATGAGCGTACATTTATCCTTAAAAATGAAGATAAGGATACTGTTTGGACATTGTTATAAGATAAATGAGTCCAAAGCAGCACGGATGCTTTTATTCAAAGAGTATAGTCGGCTACTTTGAATGCTGTTGCATGTAAAAAATAATTTAAAAATGAGTGAGTGGTAAATTTCAGATTTATATTTTTTGTCATATAAGATTCACGTATTCAGATAATAATATGAGCGAAATTTTTTGCGTGAGTTGTAAGATGTCTTACTTGGATAAGTTAAACGAACTGGTAAAAAGCGTCACATCTGCAAAAAAGCCTGAAAAATTATTGATTGGCTATAAGATGTATCTGGAACTCATGAAAGAGCGTCGCTTCTTTGAGGAAGTGGTTGGTTCGTCTATGGAGCCGAATAAAAGACGCTATAAACAAATCAAGATTAAAATTACTCAAGATGATTACCAATTGGCAGTGGTATAAAACTTAAGCACTTACACAGAGTTAATTTTTCACCCCCTGAAAATTGCTTCTTGCGATACTTTAGTTGTATCTCAGGGGAGTTACATGAATTTTTAGCCCGCTCATTGGTTTCGTGATATTGCCTCACTTTTTAGGCATAGGTATCTACATAAACATCTGCTACAACTCGCCTTTTCCCCACGTTTTAGCGTACTGAATGTGTTGTACCGCTAGGGTTTAGAGTGTGACGAGTATCGTATGACTATTTTGAGGTTAAATTCAGGTGATTAAACAAACCGCTTCACCATATCCCGCACATTGGTTTTGGCATCAATTACGGTCATAAAGGTATATGCCCCAATGAATTTGCGACTAATAAACATAAACTCTTTTGGCGGTACAGAAAAATAACGAGAAGCCATTGAACGGCTGGCTTGCTGAATCACTCGACTATGCAGATTGCTTTTTTTCCAGTCGTAGCGATATTCGTTATCCATGACACCTGTGGGCATATCTGAATTATTTTCAGGTGTACTAAAGGCTTCGGTGGCTAATAAAAACACTTCTGACATATCAGGTTTAATAGATTCTGGAATGGAATCAAAGAAATTATAGCCTGTCATGGAGGTAATCATTTGTGGCTTATTATGATGATAGCCTGCAATAATCAAGTTGCGTGCGACATTGAGTAAATGTTCGTCAAATTGACGAATCGCCCCAAAGTCAAGCAAGACAATTTTATCTTTAATGTCTTGACCATTGCCCAAACGCACCAAATAGTTGCCAAAATTTGGATCGGTCTGCATTTCATCCCATTCAAAGAGTTCACGTACTGCAATTTCCAATGAGGCTTCACCCAGTGCATTGCGACGGACTTGTGGTAGGGTCAGCATGGCAGGGCTATTGATGGGTACACCACGTTCAAAAGTCATACATAGCACACGTTCACTACAATACTGATCCATAATTTGGGGGACGACATAACGGTCATCATGTTGCAGGCGGTCATGAAAGCGTTTGGTGGTTGCTGCTTCCATCGCATAATCGACTTCACGGTGCATCATGCTACGGACTTCTTCGTACCATTCATCAAATTCACGTGTTTGCGGTACCATACGGGTCACTTTGAGCATACTGCGAAATAAATTCATATCTGAATCAATCGCTTCTGCAACCCCTGGGTATTGAATTTTTAATACCAATTCCAAACCGTCAGATTTGCGTGTGGCACGATGCACTTGTGCCAGAGATGCTGTGCCAAGTGGTTCTTGGTCAATGGTGAGGTCATCCAGTTTTGAACCAAGTTGTTGGCGTAGATGTTGTTCTATAGCGACCCAAGATAGGGCAACGGTTTTATTGTTTAAGGTATTGAGTGCTTGGGTAATTTCTTCGGGTAAAAAATGTTCGCCATACAGTGCCATCATTTGCCCGATTTTGACCACTGAACCTTTGAGTTTACCGATTTCTTGTGCAAGATAGTTGGCTTGTTCCGCCATAGCTTGTTTACGTTTTTGTTCTTTTTCTTCATCATTGGCAAACATAGTAACTGCATTGGCAGTGGCCCAGCGTGTACCAGCAAGTAAAGAGGCTTTGGCAATCGACATGCGACGGTCAAATGCAGAGGTTTTAAGATGGTCTAATTTGTCATTTTGCGTGGACATAAATGCAAAATCCTGAGGAATTGAGAAACATGCAGCTTAAGAGTTTACACTAAACACAGCAGCATGTGGGGATAAAAACCAGCGTGTTCGCATAGAAAAGTCGTATTGCTTTTTATTTTTGCAGTATTCACGCTTATAAAATGGCATAAAAGTAAGTAGAATAGGGCGTTATTTTTTCTTTATTGGAGTAGTGCGTGGAGCAACTACACATTAGCCCTGAACATCTACAAGAAGCTGGTGAATATCTTAATACCATCCGTGATTTTATTCGTTTTGGGGTGACGGCTTTACGTCAATACGATGCACATTTGGGGCAGGGAACGGATGATTTTTTTGCAGAAAGCTCGGCTTTGGTGTTGCAAACATTATCACTGGACTGGTCGGCAGACAACGAAATTTTGGATGCAAAATTATTACCTTCAGAAAAACAACAAGTTTTAGACTTATTACAACGTCGGATTAATGAACGTGTGCCAACGTCGTATTTGCTGAATTTATCCTATTTTGCAGGGAAGCCGTTTTATGTCGATGAGCGTGTGTTGATTCCTCGTTCGCCGATTGCCGAATTAATTCAACAGCGTTTTGCCCCGTATTTCCTCGATGAGCATGGGAAAATGCACGACAATCTGCACAATTTACCTGTGAGTTTGCAGCCGAAAACCCCTGAACGAATTTTAGATTTGTGTACAGGTTCGGGCTGTATTGCGATTGCTTTAGCCTATGCCTATCCTGATGCGGCAGTGGATGCGACTGATATTTCTAAAGATGCCTTGGAAGTGGCTGCAATTAATGTCGAACATCACAATATGCAATATCAGGTGGCTTTGCTGGAGTCGGATTTGTTTGACCGTGTGCCTGCGGAACAGCAGTATGATTTAATCGTGTCCAATCCGCCGTATGTTGATGCCGAAGATATGGCGGATTTGCCTGCGGAGTTTCACCATGAGCCTGAGATGGCACTGGCAGCAGGGCAAGATGGTTTAGATCTTGTGCGTAAAATGTTGGCGGTTGCGGCGGATTATTTGAGTGAAGATGGTTTACTGGTGATTGAAGTCGGTAACAGCGAATGGGCATTGAAACAGGCTTTTCATAAAATTGATTTCCATTGGTTACAATTTCAAAAGGGCGGTTCGGGGATTTTTGCCTTAACTGCACAGCAATGCCGTGAATATCAAGCTATTTTTCAGCAGTCGATTGAATAGGAGTAATTGAGCATGGCAGGTAATAGTATAGGTCAATTATTTCGTGTGACCACGTGCGGTGAATCGCATGGTGCAGGATTAATGGCGATTGTCGATGGTGTGCCGCCCAATCTTGAATTATCAGCAGAAGATTTGCAGGTTGATTTAGACCGTCGTAAACCGGGGACTTCAAAGTTCGCTACACAGCGTAAAGAAGAAGATATTGTCGAGATTATTTCAGGGGTATTTGAGGGCAAAACCACAGGTACGCCAATCGGTTTATTGATTCGTAATACCGACCAAAAATCTAAAGATTATGGCAATATTGCCCAAACTTTCCGCCCAAATCATGCCGATTATACCTATACGCAAAAATATGGTTTTCGGGATTATCGGGGCGGTGGGCGTTCCAGTGCCAGAGAAACCGCCATGCGTGTGGCAGCAGGGGCAATCGCCAAAAAATATTTAGCGGAAAAATTTGGGATTGTGATTCGTGGTCATGTCACTCAGATTGGTACAGAAAAAACCGAGAAATTAGATTGGAATGAAGTGCCAAACAATCCATTTTTCTGTGGTGATGTTGATGCTGTACCACGTTTTGAAGCCTTGGTGACTTCCTTGCGTGAACAAGGCACAAGTTGCGGTGCAAAGCTGGAAATTTTGGCGGAACATGTCCCTGTGGGGTGGGGCGAGCCTGTATTTGACCGTTTAGATGCGGATATTGCCCATGCCATGATGAGCATCAATGCCGTCAAAGGCGTAGAAGTAGGGGATGGTTTTGCCGTTGCTGAACAGTTTGGTCATACCTCTCGTGATGAATTAACCCCACAAGGCTTTACCGCCAATCATGCAGGGGGAATTTTGGGCGGGATTTCCAGTGGTCAAACCATTCGTGTTGCGATTGCTCTAAAGCCCACTGCCAGTATTACCACTGCAGGCAAAACCATTAATTTACAGGGTGAATTGACCGATGTGATAACCAAAGGTCGGCATGACCCTTGTGTTGGGGTACGTGCGACACCAATTGCCGAAGCGATGTTAGCGATTGTTTTGCTGGATCACTTTATGCGGCATCGGGCACAAAATGCTGATGTGGTTGCACCATTACAACCAATTTAACCTTTACTTGAAATGATTGAGATAGACATGAAAAAACTTACTTTACTTTGTATGGCAGTGGCAGCTTCTTTGACTTTCACGGCATGTGTTGCTGATGGTACACAAACTGCCAATGGAGTGAATACTGCGGCAGGTATTGGGATGACCGTTTTTCAAGTGGCGGTTGATCAAAAATGCCGTGTTGAACTGAATAATAATCGCCTTTGGAAAACTGCAGCATTGGTGATGACTGCGGAACAAAAAGCAGCCAAAGAAAGTCAAGTCTGTGGTTGTGTCAGTGAAAAAGCGCCGCAACAAGTGACAATTGTTGAGCTCACACAGGCAGCCATGGATAGCCGTTACCGCACTCAAATGGTTGCAACGACGGTTGCCAAGACGTTTAATGCGTGTTATTCGTCGTTTATTAGATAATCCACACACTGCCCGAGATTTTGCAAGTTTTGCTAGTCGAGGGCAGTGTTATTTTTTATAACGGAAAACACGATTGATTGGTACAACCTGAAGCAAGAGGAGTGTGAATATGCTTGAACAACAGAATTATAAAAAAGCACGTTTTTTTAAGTGTGCCTTGCAGGTCAATCCAGTGGGTTATATTCAGTATCGTGGACAACAGCAAAATTTATCTGAAGTTGAATATAACCAACAATTGCTTAATGAGGCTTTAGAAGCTGGGATTGAAGTGATTGGCTTAGCAGATCATGGCTCAGTGGATCAGATAGAAGAACTCAGAACCCTGTTTAATCAAAATGGAATTGTGGTTTTTCCAGGTTTTGAAATTGCTTCTAGCGAAAAAATTCATTTTGTGTGTTTGTTTGATGAGAGCACCACAGCAGATTTAATAAAAATGCATTTAGGTGCTTTGTGCGTGGATATAAATCATCCAGCAGCCCCTGTGCAAAAATCAGCAATAGATATCATTAATTACATAAACGAAAAAAAAGGCTTTATTTACGCAGCCCATTGTACCAATGATGATGGTGTACTAAAACGAAGAAGGCACCATGTTTGGCAGCATAAAGGTTTATTGGCAGCCCAGATTCCTAGCTCTATTGAAGATTTACGTGGTGTTGAAAATGATTTTTACCGCAAAGTTTTTCTGAATAAAGATCCCAATTATTATCGAGAGCGAGAAATGGCAGCCATTAATGCGGCTGATGTGGCAAAACCGACTGATATTCAGGCAGATGGGGCATCTTGTTTAATCAAAATGACCAAGCCATGCTTTGCATCATTTAGACAAGCATTTCTAGATGCTGGTTCCAGAGTCCGTTTAAATTCAGATAAACCTGAATGCTATGCCTCTGCTATCGAAAAAATTCGATTTGTTGGTGGCTATCTTGATGGGCTTGATATTGAATTGTCAGATCACTTGAATGCTGTTATTGGTGGCCGTGGTACGGGTAAGTCAACTCTGCTCGAATGCATTCGTTATGCTTTTGATT
>SSHE01000066.1 GCA_008017315.1 Acinetobacter sp. | reverse complement strand
GATGATAGCTATGTACCGCCAAAGCCAAATACGTTAGGTACACAAGTCATTAAAAATTATCCACTAGAAACCTTAGTACCCTATTTTGACTGGACACCATTCTTTATCTCTTGGAGTTTGGCAGGTAAATTCCCGAAAATCCTGACAGATGAAGTTGTTGGTGAAGCAGCCACTGATTTATATAACCAAGCACAAGCGATGCTGAAAGACATTATCGAGAATAATCGTTTCGATGCCCGTGCTGTATTTGGTTTATACCCTGCGCAACGTACAGGTGCCGATACGGTGAGCGTGTTCGATGAAGCGGGTCAAAATATTACACATACTTTTGAGCATATTCGTCAGCAATCTGACAAAGTCACAGGCAAACCTAACTTATCTTTAGCAGACTTTATTAGCACATCTAAAGAGAATACTGATTATCTCGGTGGTTTTACGGTATCGATTTTTGGTGCTGAAGAATTGGCAAATGAATATAGAGCCAAAGGTGATGATTATTCAGCAATCTTGGTTCAGTCTTTAGCTGATCGTTTTGCCGAAGCATTTGCCGAGCATTTGCATGAGCGTATTCGTAAAGAGTTCTGGGGCTATAAAGCCGATGAGACTTTGGATAATGAAGAGTTAATCAAGGAAAAATATGTCGGTATTCGTCCAGCACCTGGCTACCCAGCCTGCCCTGAGCATTCCGAAAAAGCAGTATTGTTTGACTGGTTAGGTTCGGAAGCGAAGATTGGTACCAAATTGACTGAACACTTTGCGATGATGCCGCCTTCTTCTGTCAGTGGTTTCTATTATTCGCACCCTGAAAGTGAATACTTTAATGTTGGCAAGATTTCTCAAGATCAGCTTGAAGATTATGCAAAGCGTAAAGGTTGGACACTGGATGAGGCTAAGCGTTGGTTAGCACCGAATTTGGATGATTCGATTGGGTAAATCATTTTCGAACATTGACCAATGACTAGAATTGAATATAACGCTCTTGTCTTTAAATGAGATGGTGAAAAAAACAATCCAATAAAATCAAGCATAAAGTTGGTTTTAATACTATTTTATGCTTGATTTTTTGAAAACACGAACCGCATAAGGTGTTAAATTCATCTAAATCCCCCCTGACAAGGAAGATTTAGAAGGATGGTATTACTTCTTTTTTCTTCATCGTGTCAAAAGTTCCAACCCACCCTTTTTCCATACATAAAAAATTAATAATCTATTCATTTATAACGGATTTTTAAAACCATTTTCTGGATACAGTTTTTTACCAAATCGTCATTCCTGCGATAGTTTTTTTAGTACAATCTGCCAAGATAAGACCACAAACAATGCAACTCAAGGAATAACAATGAGTGATATGATGAATAAAGCACAGGGATATGGTCTAGCACTGCTGACCAAACTGGCTTCCAGTGACGTACTCGATCAATTAAACATCCGCAAACTGGTTGAACGCTCGCTGTATCACGGTTCAAAAACAGGCTTTAGCACCCTGTCCAAAACCCAAAAAGCGTTTAAAAGTTCAAATCCACAGCCAAAACAACGTTTAAATCCACAAAACAAAAACCTGTTTGACTTAGGATTAAACGAAGAACAAGCCATGCTGCATGAGGCATTACAAAGCTTTGCGTCCGAAGTGATTTATCCACTCGCTGCCCATGCCGACCACGATGCCAAATTCCCACCAGAATTATTTGAACAAGTACAAGAATTGGCACTTAATTTTTATGCCTTACCAGAACAATATGGCGGTGTCGCTGCTGAACAAAGCGTCGTCAGTAATGTGCTGATTGCCGAAGATTTGGCTCGTGGTGATTATGCTTTAACCGCAGGTTTACTCAGCACTTTTAGTGTGATTAATGCCATTACACGCTGGGGTAGTCAAGAGATGCAAAGCCGCTATTTAGCTGCTTTTGCCGAAGATGCCGACATTCAAGCCAGTATTGCCAGTCAAGAAAACACCCCTGCCTTTAATCCGTTAAAACTCAAAACCAAAGCCGAAAAACTCGACCACGGCTATCAAATCACAGGGGAAAAAACCTTAGTGGTGCTTGGCGAACAAGCCGATATTTTACTGGTTACAGCAGAATACAATGGCAAACCTGATGTGTTTATTATCGAATGGGACGACAGTATCGCTGTTAAATCAACCCCAGCCATGGGATTAAAAGCCACCGAAACTGCTACTTTACGCTTTATGCAAACCCCTGCCCGACGTTTGGGTGATGATGATTTTAATTACAGCGAATTTTTGGACTATGGTCATTTGATGTGGTGTGCAATGGCAGTTGGGACATGTGAGGCAGTGAAAGCCTACTGTATCAATTATGCCAATGAACGTACCGCATTTGGTGAGCCAATTTCTCATCGTCAAAGTGTAGCATTTATGATTGCAGATATGGCAATCGAAATTGATGCGATGCGGATGCTGGTATGGAATGCGGCAAGCCTTGCCGAAGCAGGAAAGCCTTTCCATCGTGAAGCCTATCTTGCTCGTCTGCTATGTGCGGAAAAATCCATGAAAATCGGTACAGATGGTGTACAAATTTTAGGTGGACATGGCTTTACCAAAGAACACCCAGTTGAACGCTGGTATCGGGATTTACGTGCCACCGCCATCATGCAATCTGGCTTACATGCTTAATTCTGGAGAATAACAATGAATTTACAAAATCCGAAAAAGTTTAAAATGCTGGTTGATCAAGCACACGAAGTGGCTTTAAATGTATTACGCCCAATTTCTCGTAAATATGACAAAGCCGAACATGCTTACCCCAAAGAACTGGATATGCTCGCCTCCCTGATCGATGGTATGAACGAAGGTGGTGAAGGCATGAATGCTGGTGCCGCTGGTGCAGGTAAACGCAGTGACAACCAAGATCATGGCAATCGCAATGGTACCAATATGTCCACTGCCCTTAGCATTATTGAAATGTGTTATGGCGATACTGGCTTACTATTGTCTATGCCACGTCAAGGCTTAGGGAACTCTGCCATTGCCGCAGTTGCCAACGACGAACAACTTGAGCGTTTTAAAGGCACATGGGCAGCGATGGCGATTACCGAACCTGGTTGTGGTTCGGATTCTGCCGCCATTCGTACTACTGCCACCAAAGATGGTGATGACTATATCTTAAATGGCGAAAAGATTTTCGTCACTTCTGGCGAACGTGCCGATAGCGTAGTGGTTTGGGCAACTTTAGACAAAAAAGCTGGACGTGCTGCGATTAAATCCTTTGTGGTGGAGAAAGGCACCAAAGGCATGACCATCGAACGCCTTGAGCATAAACTCGGGATTAAAGCCTCTGATACCGCAGTAATTAGCTTCATTGATTGCCGTGTGCCTGCTGCCAATCTCTTGGGAAATGCCGAAGTCGATGTAGCCAAAGGCTTTGCAGGCGTAATGGAAACGTTTGATAATACTCGCCCACTGGTTGCAGCCATGGCGATTGGTTGTGCCAAAGCATCATTAGAACGCATTAAAGAAATCTTTAAAGACGAACTTGAAGCAGATTATGCCACGCCATATTTACAAACTTCAAATATCGCCGCACAAATCTATCGTATGGAAGCCGAATGGGAAGCTGCTCGCCTCCTCACCCTAAAAGCGACATGGATGGCGGATAATAAAAAACCTAACTCGAAAGAAGCCTCAATTGCCAAAGCCAAAGCTGGGCGTGTGGGTAATGACATTACTTTAAAATGCGTAGAACTGGCGGCAAGTGTCGGCTATAACGAAGATGAATTACTGGAAAAATGGGCAAGAGATTCTAAAATCTTGGATATTTTTGAAGGTACGCAGCAGATTCAGCAGTTGATTATTGCCCGTCGTGAATTGGGGAAGTCTTCAAGTGAATTGAAGTAATTTCTCAATCACCTACAAACAATAGGGCGTAACATATACGCCCTTTGTTTTATTTCACAGCCTGCTCACCTAACCATGCAGTAAACTTCTGGCGTTCCTGTGGCGTTGCGGTTTTCCAAAGTTCAATCAGTTGCTGGTCTTTAGACAACGTATCGGTTTTAACCTGTTGCACAGGTATTGTCGCTTGTTGTGCGTTCACTTCTGGCTGTTGTTCGCTGTCCTGACGTAAATCCAGCACCGAAGAAAAAATACCCCGATTTAACCATGACTTTGCTTTACTACCCACATCTATCTGCTGTGCAATAATATGACCCTGTGCATCTTTTAAACCAAGTATAGGCTGTTCGGCAAATTTTTTGGCGGCATCGACATCCTGAGGTGGATTAATCAACACCAATTGGTACTGCCCTGCCGTAAGATGACCTGTAGTGAGCGTGACAATATCCGATTTAACCACTTCATGGCTGGTATAAAGTGGGTTAAACAGTTGTTTATACTGTACAGAAATCGTATGTTGTCCATCATCTACCGTATAGGTTTTTTCTTTATTGGAGAACAAATGCTGACGGATTTCTTGACCATCAATTGCCATCACCACAATTTCTTCTACTGCTTTAATCTGAACTTCCGCCAATGCTGGAAGACTTAAACTCAATAAAGTCAGACTGGTAGCAAGCTGTTTTAACATAACATTGTCTCTTTCATCAAATTGTCATTTATCCATAATCAGCACTATGCGACTTTAAGATGACGTTTTTATGACAGTTTAACAACTATTCATTGCTGTATTATTTTTCAGTAAAAATAAAAGCCACATATATCGTGCACACAGAAAAACACAGCCTTTCACCTACAAATCAATAGGATACTAATGTGAAAGCCTCTCACATACGCCTATTTAATTTTATGGATTGGCATTATTCATCAGTTTGGAATAACGCCGCAACAAAAGACTTCGCCGAAAATGGACGCAAATCATCAATTTGTTCACCCACGCCAATAAAGCGAATCGGCACATGTGAGTTACTGGCAATATTAAACAATACCCCACCTTTGGCTGTACCATCCAGCTTGGTAATGGTTAAGCCTGTTAAACCCACAGCCTCATCAAATAACTGCACTTGATTAATCGCATTTTGCCCTGTGCCTGCATCCACAACGAGCATGATTTCATGTGGTGCAGTAGCATCAATTTTTTGCATCACTCGTTTGACTTTGGAAAGCTCATCCATTAGGTGCGATTTATTATGTAAACGCCCAGCGGTATCGGCAATCAGTACATCTATCCCTTTGGCTCTAGCACTTTCAAACGCATCAAAAATCACCGATGCACTATCCGCACCATGCCCCTGTGCAACCACTGCAATATTATTGCGTTCACCCCAAATTTGTAACTGTTCGGTTGCGGCGGCACGGAAAGTATCGCCTGCGGCAAGCATGACTTTTTTTCCTTCACCTTGCAGGCGTTTTGCCAATTTACCAATCGTTGTGGTTTTCCCGACCCCATTCACCCCAACCACCAAAATGACAAATGGGCTTTTATTCGGGTCAATATGCAAAGGTTTGACACGTGGTGCAAGCACAGCCACCAGCTCTTCCTGCAAAGCTTTATACAAGGCATGAGAATAAATCAAATCACCACGTTCGGTACGTTCGGTCAGATTTTTAATAATGGT
The DNA here is from genome assembly GCA_008017315.1 of Acinetobacter sp. GTDB lineage: Bacteria > Pseudomonadota > Gammaproteobacteria > Pseudomonadales > Moraxellaceae > Acinetobacter. Next base: position 6,680 of record SSHE01000066.1, on the reverse strand, counting down.
TTTGGTGGCATCTACACCAATATCAGCAACTAAAAGCTGATCTTCAACTTCTTCTAGTAATTCATCATCAATTTCTTTGCCACCAATGAGGATATTCACCATTCCATCAGCAAGATTTTTTCTGGATTTGGCTAAACCCTCTTTCATACGGCTAAAAAAACCACCCGTTTGCGTGCTTTCTGTAGCGGTATTTTGTGTATCCTCCACTGCTGCAACGACTTGTTGTACAGGTTGATTTTGTGCTACGCGAGGTGTTTCTATAATCGGAATATCCAGTGCAGGCAAACTCGGTAACGTGACATCATCATCACCAATATCGGCATCAATCAAAAATTTTTGTTGTGAATGAATCGGTTGTTGCATGTGGAATCCTTGATGCGCCCAAAATTTAAAAACTCAGAAATTATAGCACACATCGCCTTGCTTATGATTCATCTTCTTTTTGGAAGCGGATACGCTGCTGTTCAAAATGCAAGACCCGTAAAAATTTAAAATATTGATACTGATGAATGGGTTCAGGCTGCTCGAGTAAATTGACCGCCAAATCTTGCGTGTGGGGATACAAAGACTGCACACGATACTGTTGGATATGCTGCTTTTGTGGCAGTGTTATCGATTTTTGCGAAAATTGCAGCATCCCGACAATGATGCACAGCACCACACACCCAAGGAAAATCGTATAATAACGATCAATGCGTACGATATGGCGTAGCACTCGCGTTTTGCAGTTCTCTTTAAATTGTCGCATCATGTTTATATTCATAGTTTTAGTGTAACCAGCAATGCCTTATGACTCAAGCTTTGTATGATTATTTTTGCACGCATAGCGACAACCATTGACTCTCCTCATAGAGTCATGTATAAGAAATAAGATATGTTTTTGATTATTTAGGTGATTCACCCTTAAACTTACATGTCATCATGTTGTCATATTGATCTGACATCCTCGTATCATGCACAAGCATATCAAAAACTATTATCCAAGCACTAAAAAAGTATAAAGGAATCGAAAGATGAAACACACAACAACAGCACCTCATGAACTTGAGCACCTCTATTCTGCTGCAGTCAATACTGTACAGACTCAGAAAGACTATCGTACAGGCATCAATCAGCTAGAAACCGCAGCACGTGCAGGACATGGCAAAGCAGCCATATTTCTATCCCAGCTGTATTTACAAGGTTTTCGTGTCGAACGAGATTCTTTAAAAGCACAGTACTGGCAAAATTTTGCCTACCAAGAAGCCTAATAAAAATGCCACATCCGTGGCATTTTTAAATTGTATTTTTTAAGCCTTTAAAGCTTTCTCTATCTCTATTTGCAAACTTTCGGGTTTAGCCATTGAACCAAAACGTCCAAGTATCTGACCATCTCGCCCAATCAAAAACTTGGTAAAATTCCACTTAATATTTTTATTGATAAAGCCTTTGGTTTCACGCGTGAGATAACGAAACAAGGGATGAGCCTCTGCTCCTTTGACATCTATTTTGGCAAACATTGGAAAACTCACCCCATAGTTACGTTGGCAAAATTCTCCAATCTGTTCAGGATTCCCGGGTTCTTGTCCACCAAATTGGTTACATGGAAAACCCAGTACAACCAGACCCTGTTCTTTATATTGTTCATACAAACTTTCCAGCCCAGTAAATTGCGGGGTAAAACCACATTTACTGGCTGTATTCACAATCAATAAAACTTTGCCTTGATAGTCTGCCAACGATTGCTCACCGCCTTCCAAACGCTCCACTTCAAACTGATAAATATGACTCACGGGTAATGATCCTCATCGCTATTTTCAGCAGATTGTAATTTTAATGCAGCCGAATTGATACAATAACGTAGCCCTGTCGGTTCAGGTCCATCCTCAAATACATGTCCCAAATGTGCATCACAAATATGACAAGTAATTTCTGTACGCACCATTCCATGACTTGCATCGACATGCTCATCCACACTGGTACTCTCTATCGGGCGATAAAAACTTGGCCAGCCTGAACCTGAATCATATTTGGCTTCCGATGAAAACAATGCCGTATCGCAGCAACGACAGCGATATGTCCCTACAATTTTGCTATTCCAGTATTGTCCAGTAAATGCAGGTTCTGTCCCTTTCTGGCGTGTAATCCGATATTCTTCTGGACTCAGTTCACGTTGCCATTCACGCTCAGTTTTATTGACTTTTCCCATAACCCACTCCTTTTTATTCCCTTGTTAAATTAGCATAATTTCACCTGTTATATTTACGTGATTCACAACAAAATTTCTAGCATTAACAAAATAATTTACAAAACACCATAGAAAGCAAAAAGAAAGCAAAATATATAAAACAAAAAAGCAATTTAGTGTAATTTCTGCTTTTAGGTAAGCAACAATGATGCTATTCTTAGCCGTATTCTCACCTAGGAGAAAAAAATGTCGCAAAAGAAAAGCGTCGTTTTTCAAAGCCTATTGCCGATTATCAGGCAATATCAGCAAGATGGTTTTACCTATGAAAAAATTGTTGCCTTGCTTCGAGAACAACATGCACTTGATTTAGTCACCATCGAAACGTTTAAAAGTTATTTATACCGATATGCCAAAGCGTCCCCGACCACGCCAGAGAGTAGCAAGATGCAAAGTTCAATCAAACCACGCCGAGAGATTAAAAAATCCACAAAACTAGAACATGTCTGTTATGACATTCGAGGCCCTGTACTACGTGCCGCCAATGAAATGGAAGAACAAGGGCATAAAATTATTAAACTCAATATTGGCAACCCTGCTCCTTTTGGTTTTGAAGCCCCACAAGAAATTATCAATGATGTGGCACTCAATCTACCCAATGCAATTGGTTATACCGACTCAAAAGGTATTTTTCCTGCACGTAAGGCGATTTGCCAATATTATCAACAAAAAGGACTGTTTGATTTACACGTCAATGATGTCTATGTCGGCAATGGCGTATCTGAACTGATCGTGATGTCCATGCAAGGCTTGTTAAATGATGGCGATGAAATGCTGATTCCAATGCCTGATTATCCACTATGGACGGCTGCGGTCAATCTATCAGGCGGTACAGCGATTCATTACACATGTGATGAGGAAAATTCGTGGTATCCCGATATTGCCGATATGGAAAGCAAAATTACGGCCAATACACGTGGTATTGTCATCATCAATCCAAACAACCCTACAGGTTCAGTCTATCCACGTCATATTTTGGAACAAATTGTTGCTTTGGCACGTAAATACGATTTGATTTTATTTGCTGATGAAATTTATGACAAAATTGTCTATGACGGCATTGAGCATGTCGCTGTCGCATCCATTGCACAAGATTTACTCTGTATTTCGTTTAATGGTTTATCCAAATCTTACCGTATCGCTGGTTTTCGTGCTGGATGGATGGCGATTTCAGGGGACAAATCCAAAGCCAAAGACTTTATCGAAGGTTTAGATATGTTGGCTTCAATGCGTTTATGTTCCAATCACCAAGCACAATATGCCATTCAAACCGCACTTGGTGGCTATCAATCCATCAATGATTTAATCCGCCCAGGTGGTCGCTTATACGAACAGCGTAATATTGCATGGCAAATGCTTAATGAAATCCCAGGGGTAAGTTGCGTCAAACCTGAAGGTGCAATGTACTGCTTCCCTCGTCTTGACCCCAACATTTATCCTGTTGAAGATGATGAACAATTGATGTTAGATTTACTCAAAGCAGAAAAAGTGCTATTGGTACAAGGCACTGGTTTTAACTGGTCAAACCCAGACCATTTTCGTGTCGTGTTCCTACCAGCAGAAGGCGAACTACGTGAAGCGATGACGCGCCTTGGACGTTTTTTAGCAAAACTTAGAGCTTGATTGACCAGCATCGAACATGTGTAACTAGATGCTTATTCCATTGAATCAAACGGTAAATATCCATGACTATCACCTACCGAAATGACATTGTGCCAAGTGTTGAACAAATCATTGAAGTGTATGATAGTTCTGGTATTACACGTCCAACCACAGATAACGCACGCATCAAACAAATGTTTACCCATGCAAACCTGATTGTTACCGCTTGGGATAATGATAAATTAGTTGGTATCGCTCGTTCACTGACTGATTTTTGCTATTGCTGCTATCTGTCCGACCTTGCAGTCAGCAAGGAATATCAAACACAAGGTATCGGCAAAAAACTAATTGAACGCACCAAACAGCATATCGGTGAACAAACTGCACTTACCCTACTCTCTGCACCTGCTGCAATGGACTATTATCCTAAAATGGGTTTTCAGAAAATAGATAATGGATTCATAGTTAAACGCACAAAATAGACAAACAATGCTAAAATTATTCGCTTACATATTTCTACGCAATCTTACTTACATTGTCTAGGGCTTGCTTTAAAATTAAATTTTGGGAATTTCAACCCTATCAAGGAGTTTATATGACGACTGACAGTAGCAACCAACTCATGCCCCTGTCATTGTCTGCACCAGGAGTTAATCTTGGTGCGTATATCAGCACAGTTAATCAGATTCCGATTCTGACCGCCGAGCAAGAAAAACAACTTGCCGATCGCTATTACTACGACCAAGACCTAGATGCTGCCAAAATGCTGGTCATGTCGCACCTGCGTTTTGTGGTACATATTGCCCGTAGCTATGCAGGCTATGGTTTACCGCAAGGCGATTTAATTCAGGAAGGCAATTTGGGTTTGATGAAAGCGGTTAAACGCTTCGACCCCACAATGGGCGTACGTTTGGTATCGTTTGCGGTACACTGGATTAAAGCTGAAATCCATGAATATGTGATTCGTAACTGGCGAATTGTTAAAGTTGCTACCACCAAAGCACAACGTAAATTATTCTTTAATTTAAGAAGTCTAAAGAAATCCAGTAAAAAATTAACTTTGGCAGAAGCTCAAGCGATTGCCAATGACTTGAATGTCACACCTGAACAAGTGCTAGAAATGGAAGGTCGCCTGACCGCCTACGATGCAGCATTTGAAGCTCAAAATGATGATGACGAAGATAGCCATCACACTGCCCCTGCTTTATATCTTGAAGATAATCGTTATGACCCTGCCCGATTGGTTGAGGAAGAAGATTACGAAGAACAAAGCACCCATGCTTTAATGACTGCAATGGGACAACTTGATGACCGTTCACGGGATATTTTACAACGACGCTGGCTAGATGATCATAAATCAACTTTGCATGAGTTGGCGGCGGAATATAACGTATCTGCCGAACGTATTCGTCAGCTTGAAAAAAATGCCATGGACAAAATTAAAGTCGCTATGTCGGCAGGTTGATTCCGCCCACATGATAGATATAATTTTTCTAGCTTATTCCTACTCATGTTGAACGCAAATGCAATGTCCAAACTGCCACAGTGAAGTACTCACTGAAAATATTAATATTCAAGCCGATATTGCAAAATGTATTGCCTGTAACCACGTATTTAAAGTTTCAGAACAACTCAATCGTGGACAACATGCAGTACGCTCCAACTTTAACCCCAATCAACCACCCAAAGGCATTTGCTATCAACAAAATCGTGATGAAGTCGTGATGACGATAAGTACACGCCATCCAGTGGCTTTTCTCCTCGTGCCATTTATGCTGCTTTGGTCTGGTATGTCCCTTGGTGGTATTTATGGTACACAAATCATCCAGCAAAAATTTAATTTAATCCAAAGTTTATTTGGTATTCCCTTTGTTTTAGCTTCAATGTTCTTTTGGGTTATTGTCCTCATGACAGTGATTGGTAAGATCGAAATTCATCTCAACCGACAAGGTGGCACAGTCTTTACAGGCATTGGACGACTGGGACGCAAACAAACCTTTGTTTGGCGTGAAGTCTCCAATATCTATGAACATCACTTCAATGACAAACGTGGAACCAGAATCAGAATTGACGGGCAGCACCCCATCGTATTAAGTATAGGCTCTAATCCTGAAAAACATCGTTTTATCACACAAGCATTACAACGTATGCAGGCACAATCCAGATAACTGAAAGCCTAACCTATTAGGCTATTGAAAATTAAACCGCATCCCATCGTCATGATTCTAGCGGCACATCATCAACTACAGTCTGCGGTTCATTCGTAGATTGCTCCAATCGCTTTAACTTTGAATCAAAAAGAAATGGTGCAAATGGTAAAATCGCCGCCACCAGCCCCATAACAAAAATCGTTAAAGACCACTTCATTCGATGACAAACGATCAATAACAAAGCAAGAAATAACAAAAATAAAACCCCATGCCCCATACCGACATATTTAACAGCGACAGGGTTATCCCAAATATATTTCATCGGCATGGCGACACCCAGCAATAGAAGAAATGAAATCCCCTCAAGCACACCCACAATACGCAATGTTTTGACATTCATCATGTTACCTTTTTCATTTTTTCACAAAAAAACCATGCTACCCAATACTACACCATTATGCTAGCGATAAATTGCTCAATTGCCGAGAATGAATCACATCATATAAAAAGAAACATAAAAAATTAAACGTGCAATATATTATAGTCTTTTCACGTAAGACAATTACAAGTATTTAAAAGTAGTACATATAGCCTGTATTAACTCCTCACCTTGAGATAAAGCCTGCTTGACTTGGTTTTTTAGAACAGCCCAACATTGCTCAATCGGGTTTAAATCAGGAGAATATGGTGGTAAGTATAGTAAT
>SSHE01000106.1 GCA_008017315.1 Acinetobacter sp. | reverse complement strand
CTCAGCAATCATATTTTTAAATTATATAACTCCCAACTGAGCTTTTGCTCCAACGATAAGGCTTTCATTTTGAGTTTCTAAGGCAAATAAACCATACATCAAAGGAGAGGCCGCTGCTCTTTCTAAAGTCTGTTCATATAGTTTATTCCAAACTTTACCCCCTAGTTTTTCATACTCGATGATTAGAGTTTTGAGGCTTTCTTCTCCAAACAAAGTTACATGCCCAGCAAAATCAATCGCTGGGTCATCTATATGGGCTGTTGACCAATCAATAACGCCTGAAACAGCTCCATCCTTTGAAGCTAGTACATGCCCAGCATATAAATCGCCATGTATAAATTGGGTGAAATCTGCCCATAGAACATCATTATCCAACCATTTTCTGTAGCGGGTTTCCAATTGCTCACTTATACCAATTTCAGATTTTACTAACTGCAAATTGTTTGCTATTTCAGGTCTTAAATCTGAAGGTTTCATAATTTTCAAATCATTTTCCCGAACTTCTTTTTCAGGAATACTATGGATTTCAAATAAGGTTTTTGCCAAAGATGTTATGTATTTCGGGCTATCTTTGTCCATATTCCAAATTATTTCATAGGTTTCAGCATCCAAATTTAAAACAGGATTATCTTTAAGTATGGGATAAGCCACTAATTCTGTAGATGAAATTCTCCAATCAGGAACCTCTACAGAAAGATGTTTTTTTACCAATTCTAAAATGCGTTTTTCTTTCTTGATTTGTTCCCTCATGCCATCACGACGAGGAATACGCAGCAACCATTGTTGCCCCTTTGTATCAAGAGCAAAAACGACCTTAAAATCAATGCCCATTTCATTGAAATTCATTTTGTCCGTAAGCAACAAGCCGTGTGCTTCAGCAAGTGATTGAATATCTTGAATTGTCATTTTTAATTTCCTTTAAAGAGTTCAATAATTAATGTTCGGATTAGATTGGCTATCATTAACAATCTCTCTCAAAAGTCTTGATGATTTTGTGGTCTTTGATCTCGTAGATAATGTCAGCAATATTATCGACCAATTGCTTGTCATGAGATACGAAGATAATAGTTCCTGCATAGGACTTCATCATTGTTTCTAATGCGGCAATACTTTTTAGGTCAAGATAGTTTCCTGGTTCATCCATAAGCAAAATATTATATTTTCCTAAAAGCATTTTGGATAAAAGCAGTTTGATGATTTCACCTCCCGATAAGTCGGATAAGTTTTTTTGAATATCATTCGCTCCGATCCCCATTGAAGCCAATACTGCACGAATTTCCGCAACTGTGTACTCGCACTCTTCCTGCATAAAGGAGAGCACAGATTTATGCGTGTTAAATTTATATCCTGTTTGTGTAAAGTAGCCAATTTCAGCTTTTGGAGATATGGTTAATCCATCAGCACGTTCTGATATCATTTTTAACAAGGACGTTTTCCCTGTTCCATTCGATCCAGTTATAGCGACTTTAGCGCCAAGCGGTATTATAAAGTTAGCGTCATCAAAGATAGTACGGCTACCAAATTTTAAGCTCAGACCATCTGCCGTAATCGGGAACTTATTGTGCAGTTCTAGGGCTGAACTTTGACGAAAACGAATAGAACGCAAATGCTCTGGTGCTTGAATATCTTCTAATGCAGCCAAACGCTTTTCCATACTCTTAGCTGCCTGATACAGTTTTCTTTGCTTGGTGCCAGTCATTTTTGCATGCCCAAGTCGTCCAGCACTTTCGGTAGAGTTTTTGGATTTTTCTCCTTTTTTCTTATTGTCTAATCGATTAGCTTGCTGGCGTTTTTCTTGCACAGCAGATTCTAATCGCTCCCGTTCCTTCATCATCAGCTCATATTCTACGGCTTGGTGTTGTCGCTCTTCTTCTTTTTGACGCAAGTAATCCGAGTAACCACCCCAATATTCCGTAATTTTACCGTCTTTTAACTCCCATATCTTGTCTACAACCATATCAAGAAAATATCGGTCATGACTGATAACAAGTAATGCTCCATCAAATGCTTTAAGTTGACCAATAAGTAGATCTATTCCATTGAGATCAAGGTGGCTGGTTGGTTCATCCGCTAGAATGCCATGTACTTGTTGGGAAAATGCGGCAGCAATTTTTGCACGAGTTTCCTCTCCGCCACTCATTGTGTCGTTTTGTACATTGGAAACACCAAGGCGAGATAACATTGCCCGGTCTTCGACCGTTTCTATTTCGATTCCGCCCAGTTGGCTGATATGTGCAAAATCACCAAAACGCTGTAATGTCGCTTCGGCTAAAACAATTTCGCCATTAAGTACTTTGAGTAAACTACTCTTTCCTGCTCCGTTATCACCCACAAGACCAATACGGTCATAAGAGTGAATTTCCAATTCATCAATATCCAAAACATCACGCCCAGCATAATCCAAGCGTATGTTTCTCGCTTTAATAATTAAACTCATTTTTATTTACTCCTGTTTAGCTCTTGAAATTTTTTATGCAGCAAACAGGATTTAGGTGAAAACAAAAGCTAGCATCACAGTGTCCTCCCAAAAAAAAAGCTATTCATCCACAGGGTGGACAAATAGCTAGTCAATTAAGTTATAACTGGAAACTATGCACTAAAAGCATACTTATAAATTAAGCATACTTTTACTTTATATATCCGCATATATTCTTAAAGACACAACAAAAGCCCACCATTATAAAATAGTGTCACTATGCAAATAGTTGTGTCTTAACGAATGCGGATAGAATGCATAAACTTACCTAAAAAATAAAATTCAGTTTTATGATAACTTTACTGTTAAAAGAAGTCTAGACAACCTTGTTTTATGCTTGGATATAAGGCTTATTTTAAAATAATAGTAGTGAAGATTTTCTAAAATTAACATAATACACCTTATGCGAAATACAATGATTTATTATTGTATTTCAATTATTTGCAATGTGGTCAATCCATCCCAGTTCAACCCTGAAACATCTTGACTACTTTGCATCCAATCTTGATGCCTTTCGCCAATACTTTTGACGGTTTTACGCCAATTCGGCAAAACATTGTGTAGCTCAGGTTAAAACTAGGCATCCTGCGAAGTATGCAAAATTCTGAGAATAAATACCGTTTTTAGTGCATCATCAATCGTTAGGATCGCTCGATACAGATTGTTGCCGACCAATAACTCTCGTGTTCCGAGTGAGCCTTTTGCATGGCTACGGTAGGGAAAGAAATATAAATCTTCTAATTGCCCTGTAATTTGCATATACATGGCTTCTGCACGTTGTTCACCCCATGTTTCAATCCCATAGGCAAGGATCTCAATCAAATCTTGTTCCGCCAATGGCGTATAAACCACCTGATAGTCCATTATTTACGACTCGCCACCAATGCTCGTGCTTTTTGCATGGCTGTTTCATGCACTATTTTCATGGCTGTAAGCTGTTCGGGACATGTTTTTAGTGAATCTAAGGCTACTTGGATATTCTCTTGATCTGATTCGCTGTAATCACCCTCAGATACATCAAACAAATGTTCTAGGTGTGTGCCTTTCACATCTTTTAAAGATAAGAACAAACCAACTGGACGTTTGTTCTTAGTTACTAAAACAGGTTCACGTTGCATGGTATCGAGTAATTCACCAAAACGAAGTTTGGCATCTTTAGCGGTGATTACTTGCATTTTGATTCTCTATAAAAGTAGTCATTTTAGCTATTATAGACTATTTATTAATATTTAGTTCACCCATTAGGTAAGAAAAATTTACTCCAAAATCCACGTTTTGGTGGTTCTTCTTCTTTAATCTCTGGTATGGGATAATTTTTAGATTCTAATAACCCTGTTTTTTCTTGTTCGACACTGTTCAAATCTGTTTTATTGTACTGTTCAACTAAACTGTTCTGAACTGTCGGTTGTTGTTCTATATTAGATTTCCCAGAATAACCTAGAACATTTCTTAATTCCCTTATCTCATTTTTTAACTGACTAATTTCATTAAATAATCTTTCCTCTCTATCTTCTGCTTTTAACCTTGCACTTTCAGAAATATCTAACATTTTTTTGTACAGCTCAACACTGTCCAATTCTGTTTGTTTTGAACTGTTCTGAACTGTTGGCTGTTGTTCAACAAAGTTAGGCTTACTATTACTTAGTGGTTCTCCATATAAAGCAATCATGTCCACCATATCGACAACTTTTTGTCCTTGCTCATTCAATGTTGCGGTCAAATTGCCTTTTGCAACCTTGTCATAAATAGCACCACGAGAAAGACCGTATAGCTTTGCCATCTTACTAATTGTTAATTTTGCCATAATGTATTAGTCCTGATTAGCTTTAGCCTTGAAACCTAGATTTTTTAGATAAGGAATAAATCTTTTTTGTTTAATCGGATCTCTTAGCATATCTTTAATTCGATTAGCTAATACTTCATAGCTTTCATTACCAACTGCTAAATCAGAAAATTCTGAAAGCCTAGCTAATTGATTGCCAAACATGTTGATTTGAGCATCCGTTAATTCTAAAAATTTTGATTCAGAAACTAGCTTTTCCTTCTTCTCTTTAGCTTTAGGTTTAAACCTAAAGCTAAATCCAGAAATTACACGTCCTTTCTTATGTTGTTCGTATTGAACTGTAATATCTGAAAATTCATTAATCTGATCTAAAGCTATATCCAAAACCCTTCTTTTCAAAGCTTCCATTCGAGCATACTCATTTACACCTATGCCAAGCTGTTCTCTAAACTTTTCTAGATAAAAAATTGGAGTTTTTCCAACTGATTTCCATTGCATAAGCAATTCATACAATCTAACAGCATAAACGCTTTTAAAATTAGCAGTTTTTTGAAGGTGATAACTTGTAAAATACTGTTCAAATCCATCTATCTTAGTAACATGATCAATCACAACTCTAGTCAAGGTAACTAAAATCCTCCCTTCACCTTTTCTATAGTTTGCATCCTGAATCCAACGACTTTTCGTTGTAGTCCCATCTTCATTAGTAATAGTAAATTGACGTTTAAATAAAGAGTCTTCAGCTTCTATCAGAGCTAGATAAGCTGTATCTGGTATTACATTAAATGCTTCTGCATAACGAGTTGCACTTAATTCTAATGGTTCATCTGTATTTAAGCCTTTTCCTGTTTCTCTTGCATCAATAATAGCTAATTGCAGTAAACGTGTTTCCGCTAGGCTTAAAGTTTGAATAGCCTGTATAAGCCTATTGGATTTAACTATTAGATCACTCATATCAATAAGCAACAAAAATATATGTTGTCGTTATAACAACATATATTTTAAATGTTGTCAAAAACCGAGGAAACGTTGCTATATAACCGAGGAAACGTTGCTATATAACCGAGGAAACCATTGGTACATAATGGTTGTAGATAATCTAAAAGCATTTAAAAACATTAAAAGATAATTAAAAACACGCTACGCTATTTTTTTGTTTAAAAAATTTAAAGAAAGAGCATGTCTATCTTGATAAAAAAAATTATGATTGATTTAAAAATTATGTTCTTTATTTAAGCAACGTAAAAAAAGCCAAAACTATAACCAGACATATAATGAAGCCAATTAACCCATTTATTAACTTGTCTTGAATTGTATTTGATTCTTCTAGAAGCTGAACAGGAATATCATTCGCCTTGT
>SSHE01000084.1 GCA_008017315.1 Acinetobacter sp. | reverse complement strand
CGCCCAGCCGCATAACCTCTGGCACGAGCTTCAGGGGTTTGCGCAAATAATTCCCGCATCGGCGTAAATAAACCTGTATAAGTGGCAGGGTTAGAGCGTGGCGTGCGTCCAATCGGACTTTGGTCAATATCCACCACTTTATCGAGATATTGCAAACCATCAATCGAATCAAATTTTTCCGCCGTAACCGTAGTTGCCCCATTCAGTTGGGTGAGTGCTAACGGTAATAACGTGCGATTAATTAATGTGGATTTACCTGAACCTGACACCCCAGTCACACACGTCATAATGCCAGTCGGTAAGGTTAAAGTGACATGTTTTAAATTGTGTCCACATGCCCCTGTAAGGGTGATTTTTTCATCAGGTTTAGGCGAAATTTTACGTTGTTCTGGAATGGCAATTTTGAGTTTTCCTGATAAATATTGCCCTGTTAAAGAGTGTTTATTTTTTTCAATACTTTTGGCTGTACCTTCGGCAATGATTTCGCCACCGTGTACACCTGCCCCTGGCCCAATGTCAATAATATGGTCGGCTGCACGAATCGCATCTTCATCGTGTTCCACCACCAAAACGGTATTACCCAAATCTCGTAAACGAATTAAAGTTTGTAATAGGCGGTCATTATCACGTTGGTGCAAACCAATAGACGGCTCATCTAGCACATACATCACACCCATTAAACCTGCCCCAATTTGTGAGGCGAGGCGGATACGCTGTGCTTCACCACCTGATAGCGTTTCGGCAGAACGAGCCAGACTAAGATAATTTAATCCGACACTGACCAAAAACTGTAAGCGTTCTCGAATTTCTTTAAAAATCTTATCGGCAATTTCGCCTTTCGCACCCTCAAGCTGTAAATTTTGATAATAACGTTCTGCATCACCAATCGACATTTGGGTAATATTGGCAATGGTTTTATCTAAAACTCGAACATGACGAGAAATTTCATTTAAACGAGAACCGCCACATTCACTACATGCCGCATTAGAAAGATATTGGGCTAAATCATCACGCACATAATTGCTTTCAGTTTCCCGATAACGCCGTTCTAAATACGGTAAAATGCCCTCAAATGGCATCACTCGACTATGCTTACGTCCACGCTCATCGACATAAGATAAGTCGATTTTTTCTTTCCCCGAACCTTGTAAAATGACTTTTTGCTGTGCTTTGGTCAATTCCTGCCAAGCGGCATCTATGGCAATATCAAAATGGGCAGTGACTTTTTGCAGCATGGTGTAATAGTAGGGGCGTTGTCTGTCCCACCCTCGTATCGCCCCCTGACTGATGGATAGTTCAGGATTGGGAATGAGTTTATCTGCACTAAAATGACTACGTGTACCCAAACCATCACAGACAGGACACGCTCCGAATGGATTATTAAAGGAAAATAAACGAGGCTCTAACTCGGCAACCGCACGGTCACACTCAGGGCAGCTATGTTTGGCGGAAAAAATACGGTCAGGGGTTTCGCCATCTATAAAGGATAAAACCGCTAAATTATTACCCAAACGTAATGCAGTTTCAAAGGATTCTGCAATGCGATTGCCTAAATCATCACGCACTTTAAAACGGTCAATCACCACTTCAATCGTATGTTTTTTATTTTTGTCGAGTTCAGGTGGGCTATCTATATCAATAATGTCACCATCGACTCTAGCACGGACAAAACCCTGACTTTGTAATTTATCAAATAGGGCAGAGTATTCGCCTTTACGTTCACGCACCATAGGGGCAAGTAGCATAATCGCTGTATTTTCGGCTAATGCTTTAACTTCATCGACCATTTCCGACACGGTTTGGGCGACCATGGGTAAATCATGTTCAGGACAATATGGCGTACCTACGCGAGCGTACAGCAAACGTAGATAATCGTAGATTTCGGTAATTGTACCAACAGTTGAACGTGGGTTATGTGAGGTGGATTTTTGTTCAATCGCAATCGCTGGGCTTAATCCTTCAATCGCATCGACTTCAGGTTTTTCCATCTGTGATAAAAATTGTCGTGCATAAGCCGATAAGGATTCAACATAACGGCGTTGTCCTTCTGCATATAAAGTATCAAATGCAAGCGAAGATTTTCCCGAACCCGAAAGCCCTGTAATCACCACAAATTTATCTCGAGGAATGTCCAAAGAAATATTTTTTAAATTATGCGTACGTGCACCACGAATACGGATATGACTTTGGCTCATGCGGACAATCCTACTATTGTATATGGGAATAATCATTGATAGTTTAAATTTTGCTACCAAAGGTGAAAAATATCGAGCAATGATTGATAAGTGATAGCCACAGCATTTTGCATTATAATGATGGGAAATCCAATACTGTATCCATCATGATGAATAGTTTAGAACAACGCTCAACATTTGCACTTAGCAGTATTTTTGCACTAAGAATGCTGGGTTTGTTTATGATTATTCCTGTCTTTTCAGTTGCAGGGCAACAGTATGTAGGGGCAACACCTGCATTACTGGGCTTAGCAGTGGGAATTTATGGTTTGACACAAGCCTTATTACAGATTCCTTTTAGCCTTTTAGCCGATCGTTTTAATCGTAAACCTTTAATTATACTCGGACTGGCATTATTTGCATTGGGCGGTGCGATTGCTGCACTGTCAGATTCTATTTATGGGGTCATTATTGGGCGTGCGATTGCTGGCGGCGGGGCGGTGTCTGCGGTGGTGATGGCACTGTTATCAGATGTGACACGAGAAGAACAACGCTCTAAAGCCATGGCATTTATGGGTATGAGCATTGGTTTGTCCTTTGTCATCGCCTTTAGTCTAGGGCCTTGGCTGACCAGTCAAGTGGGTATTTCGGGGTTGTTTTGGGTGACAACGCTCATGGGGGTGTTGGCAATGTTGATGTTATTGCTTGTCCCAAAAGTTCATCGTCATTATAAAGTCTCCTCGCAAAGTTATTTGGCACAGTTACAACAAGTTTTGGCAATGGCGGATTTAAACCGCCTGCATGTGTCGATTTTTATGCTGCATTTGCTTTTAACCGCGATGTTTATTTTTGTCCCTTCGCAACTGATTCGCTATGCAGAAATTCCGCTGGAGCAGCATGGTTGGGTGTATTTGCCTTTACTGTTTATCAGTTTGTTTTTTGCTTTTCCAAGTATTATTTTGGCAGAAAAATATCGCAAAATGCGTGGGATTTTTCTGGCTGCGATTGTTGCTATTATCGTGGGTTTGGTGGTAATGGCATTGGGCTATAGTCATAAATATGTATTACTTTTAGGTTTGGGTTTATTTTTTATTGCATTTAACGTCATGGAAGCGTTATTGCCGTCGTGGTTGTCCAAATCTGCCCCGATTCAATCCAAATCCACTGCGATGGGGGTCAATTCGAGTAGCCAGTTTCTCGGAGCATTTGTCGGTGGTTCTTTGGGGGGGATTTTACTGGGAATGCCATCGATTGGCTTTGGCTGGGCAGTATTGGCAACGTTGGCTGTATTATGGTTTTTGCTGACTTTAACTATCAAACAACCACATTATTTATCCTCACTGGTAGTGACGTTACCTGAAGCAAAAAAAGTGGATGAGTGGGCTTCCATTTTATTGGCGATTCGTGGTATTGAAGAAGTTGTAGTGTTGCCTGAAAAACAGGTTGCCTATTTAAAATTAGATAAACAGCAACTGGATGAATCATCGAGACATCAGTTGTCGCAATTACTGGAACAAGAACTGGTATTTTAAATTGAGTTCTTATAAAGTACCAAAACGCAAGATGAACATATAGAGGAAAATAAAATGCGTGGAGTGAATAAGGTGATTTTAGTTGGTACCTTAGGACGTGACCCAGAAACTAAAAGCTTTCCAAATGGTGGTTCGCTGACCCAGTTTTCGATAGCGACCAGTGAATCGTGGACAGATAAAAATACAGGTGAGCGTAAAGAACAAACCGAATGGCATCGTATCGTATTGAGTAATCGTTTGGGTGAAATTGCCCAGCAATATTTGCGTAAAGGTTCGAAAGTGTATATCGAAGGTTCATTGCGTACGCGCCAGTGGACAGATCAGAATGGTCAGGAACGCTATTCGACAGAAATCCGTGGTGACCAATTGCAAATGCTGGACTCTCGTCCGCAACAAGAGGGTGGTTGGAATCAACAAAATAGTGGTTTCGATGCACCACGCTTTAGCAATCATCAAGGCAATGCAGGTGGTTACAATAATAATCAGAATGCTAGTGCTGGTAATCAGGGCGGTTATGGTGGTGTTAATCAGGGGTTTAATCAACCACCAGCACAAACCGTACAACCGAAAAGTGTTGCATCACAAGCCCCAGCAGCTGGTGAACCAGATGATGATTTGCCATTCTAAGCGATGACTTAGGGATGCAAACGTATCTATAGTGAAACAAGTATGAACATGATACGGTATTTATCTGTATATGATTGATGTGTAGGGTCGAACGGTGTTCGACCCTTATACGCTATATGCAAAACTTTGATATTTTTAGGAAAGACCAATGAAAAAGATGATATTTATGGGTTTGGTTTTGACCACATTGACCGCATGTTCGACTACTGAGCAGAAAAATACGAGTTCAGCTAAAGTCGGTATCGCAAATCCTGCAAGTGAACATTGTCTGGCACAGGGTGGTCGCTTAGACATCAAAAATGAAGCCAATGGGCAAGTAGGCTATTGTACTTTAGCCAATGGTCAAGTGGTAGAAGAATGGGCACTGTTCCGTGCGAGTCAGCCAAAATGTTTGCCAGAGCAGGCACAGACGTTAATCGGTCAATCTGCATTGAGTGATGAACAGATTAAACACATCAGCAAAGCCGAAATAGTACGTCGTATCGCCCCGAATCAACCGATGACGATGGATTATCGGGAAAATCGAGTGACGATTATGCTTGAGCCTGTATCAGAAAAAATCACCAATGCAACTTGTGGCTAAGACTGCACCGTCATTTGAAATAAAAAACCTCGTAAATGTTATACGAGGTTTTTTTGTAGATTACTTCTGTTCTGTCCAACCATCCGCTTTTTCGACAGAATCATCATTGCTGAAAAATTTCTCTCGTTGTTCTTCAAGGAATTTTTTTGCATCAGCTTCAAAGACATTGAGGCGTTTTTCATTGATAAGCGTGGTTTGATGTTGTAGCCATTCCTGCCATGCTTGTTTCGATACTGTATCAAAATATTCCTGACCTTTTGCTCCTGGAAATGGAGCAAAGTCCAGGCCATCCATGTCTTGTTGATACTTGCGGCAAAATACTTGTCTTGTCATGTCTTTATCCAAAATTCCTCCCCAAACAGCATTGCTGTGCAAGAGGGGAGGTTAAAAATAGAGGGTTCAAAGTTGTTCAATACGTTGATAAGCACGAGTAATCGCTGCTTCAACCTGAGTAGGGGCAGTGCCGCCGATATGGTTACGTGCGGATACCGATGCTTCCAGTGTTAAAGCCTGATCAAATACATCGGCTGCAATCAGGCTGGAGAATTGCTGTAATTGTACCAGCGTGAGTTCGGATAAATCTTTATCTTCCTGTACACCCAAAGCGACGGCTTTACCCACGATTTCATGTGCATCACGGAAAGCTACGCCTTTTTTGACCAAATAATCAGCAAGGTCGGTTGCAGTGGAAAAACCACGTAAGGCAGCTTCACGCATATTGTCTATATTGGGGACAAGGGCAGGAATCATGTCGGCAAATGCCATGAGGCTACCACGTACTGTATCAATGGCATCAAATAGCGGCTCTTTATCTTCTTGATTGTCTTTGTTGTAGGCAAGTGGCTGACCTTTCATCAAGGTCAGTAAGCTGATTAAGTCACCAAAGACACGTCCAGATTTTCCACGTACCAACTCAGGTACATCAGGATTTTTCTTCTGTGGCATGATCGATGAACCTGTGCAGAAGCGGTCTGGAATCTGGACAAATTTAAACTGTGCGGAAGTCCATAAAATCAATTCTTCGGACATGCGTGACAAGTGCATCATAATCAGTGATGCTGCTGCATTAAATTCAATGGCAAAATCACGGTCAGATACACCATCCAAAGAGTTTTCGCATACGGCTTCAAAGCCTAATAGTTCGGCCGTATAAGCACGCTCAATAGGATAAGTTGTGCCTGCTAAAGCGGCTGAACCCAGTGGCATACGATTGACACGTTTACGGCAATCCATTAAACGTTCACTGTCACGTAGCAGCATTTCAAACCATGCCAAAAGATGATGACCAAACGTCACAGGTTGTGCAGTTTGTAAATGGGTAAAACCTGGCATGATGGTGTGGGTGTTTTTTGCTGCCAGTCCCAAAATTCCGATTTGTAAGCGTTTGAGTAATTGTAAAATGGCATCAATTTCGTCACGTAAATATAGGCGAATATCGGTGGCGACTTGGTCGTTACGGCTACGTCCAGTATGTAATTTTTTGCCTGCAATCCCAATACGTTCCGTGAGACGATGTTCAATATTCATGTGGACATCTTCGAGGTCAATCCGCCATTCAAACGTACCTGCTTCAATTTCAGCTTGAATATTTTTCAAGCCATTGATAATGTCATCACGTTCTGGTTCGGTGAGTACGCCGACTTTGGCTAACATCGTGGCGTGGGCAATCGAGCCAGCGATATCTTGTCGATAAAAACGCTGGTCGAATTGTACGGATGCGGTAAATTCAGCTACAAAAGCATCGGTCGCTTCGCTAAAACGTCCGCCCCACATGCCAGAAGTTTGGGCTGTTGTCTGTGTATGAGAAGATTGCGTCGTCATAAGGGTCATTCATGAGCATAAAATTGCCAAAGAGTATAGCAGATAATCACATTATGCAGAGAGTGTTGTATGGCATTGTCTAAGTCTTCATCGTCATCTGTCACATCCAAAGCACGTTATTATTTTAGCGATTTTAAGCAATGGCGGCATGTGTTTGAGTTGCTTTTGACCAGTAATATTCTGGCTTTAACCCTAGCAGTGGCAAGTGTGCAACGTTTAAGTGAATTATCATTGGCAGTGCTATTGCATCATATTTTGTTTGTTAGTTGGATTGCGATTTGCTTTGCGGTATGTGTGGATAAAAGTCAGCGTTGGCTCAAACAATATGACCGCAGTATGGCATTGATACTGTGTTTTTTTCTGTTACTACTGATTGTGTTTTTCAGTACCTGTATGGTGAATGTCATTCAGATGCTTGCGGCAAAATTACCATGGACATGGGCAAGGGTCTTTGATGCTACACTGCACCATGCAGTACTTGGTGGTAGCCTGGGGGTGATTTGTTTGCGGTATTTATATGTACGTGAGCAATGGATTGAGCAGCAGCAATCAGAGCTTATGGCACGGGTACAGGCCTTGCAGGCACGGATTCATCCACATTTTTTATTTAATAGTTTAAATAGTGTGGTCAGTTTGATTGCCAGTGATCCGTTTAAAGCGGAGCAGATGCTGATAGACCTTTCGAGTTTATTTAGAGCCAGTTTAACTGAGTTAAAAGAAGTCAGTTTGCAGGAAGAAATTGAGCTATGTCAGCGTTATTTGAAAATAGAATCTGTCCGTCTAGGTGAGCGGTTGGAAATAAAATGGCGAATTGATGGTGAAAGTCAGTTAAAATTTGCTAAAATTCCCTTACTTACCCTACAGCCTTTGCTGGAAAATTGCATCTATCATGGTGTAGAGTCAATGGCAAATCGAAGTACAGTAAGTATCCTTATCGAAGTCATGGGACGGCAGGTCAATATTGTCTTGACCAATCCGTATCAATTCAAAACCCGAGCAAGTCAAGGAAATGGCATTGCGATTGATAATGTAAAACAGCGTTTGTTGGCATATTACGGCACGACAGTACATTTTAAAATGTTTGCTCGTGATGGGATGTTTACAACGGTGTTGCGTTATAAATACTAAGAAAGAACAGATGGATGAACAGACAGGGACATCTGTAAAACAATATGGGGATAGTCATGAATATTGTAGTGTGTGATGATGAGTCTTTGGCACGTGAACGCCTGGTACGAATGGTGACACATTTGGGACATCAGGTGGTCGCACAGGCTGAAAACGGCGTGCAGGCATTGGCACAGGTACAAAAATTCAAACCTGATGTCGTCTTACTGGATATTCGTATGCCAGAAATGAATGGGCTGGAGTGTGCTGCACAAATCAGTACACTGGATACACCACCAGCGATTATCTTTTGTACCGCATTTGATCAGTATGCAATAGATGCCTTTCAAACCCATGCGATTGCTTATCTACTCAAACCGCTTGCCCTAGATGATTTGGAACACGCTTTGAGTAAGGCAACTCGTCTGAATCAGGCACAGTTACAGGCATTGCCAGCACAGGCAAAAGATAACGCTACAACAAGTAGTCGTCAGCATATCGTGGCACGTACCCATCGTGGTGTCGAATTGATTGCACTAGATGACATTTATTATTTCCTTGCCGATCAAAAATATGTGGTGGTACGGCACAAGCAAGGACAAGTCCTGATTGATGAAACACTTAAAGATTTAGAACAAGAATTTGCACAGGATTTTATCCGTATTCATCGCAATGCCTTATTATCGTTAAAGCATATTGAGGGCTTGGAAATGTTGAATAATGGGCAATATCAAGTGCGTTGCAAAGACATTGATGAAAAATTATTGATTAGTCGTCGGCATTTATCGCAGATTAAAGAGCGAATGCAGCATTTATAAAGGATGTTTTTGCATCAATTTTAGAGCTTAGCTTACAGTCATTTTAGGCTGATTTATGCAGTAAAGCGGTGAAAATCACTTGCATTTTTGTGTTGGTGCGGTAGTGTTAGGCAACGCTACTTGAGTAATGAATAGAACACATGCCTGTCCTCAAAATTGCCACTCGTCAAAGTCCGCTTGCACTCTGGCAAGCCGAACATATTCAACACAGATTACAGCAGCAGCATCCGCAACTACAGGTAGAGCTGGTCACATTTGTGACGCAGGGTGATAAAATTTTAGATACACCACTGGCAAAAATCGGTGGTAAAGGTCTATTTGTAAAAGAATTAGAAGCGGCATTACTGGATGGGCGAGCGGATTTGGCAGTACATTCCATGAAGGATGTGCCGATGCAGTTGCCAGAAGGTTTGGCATTGCCTGTGATTTGTCAGCGTGAAGATCCACTGGATGCCTTTGTATCCAATCGCTATACACATTTTGATGATTTACCACAAGGGGCAAAGGTGGGTACATCCAGTTTGCGTCGTCGTTGTCAAATTTTGGCACAGCGTCCAGATTTGGAAGTGATTGATTTGCGTGGGAATGTCGGGACACGGTTATCTAAACTGGATGCTGGACAATATGATGCGATTATTTTGGCCAGTGCGGGTTTAAAGCGTTTGGGTTTGCAAGAACGCATCCGCCATCCATTGACCGCCGAAGTGAGTTTACCTGCTGTGGGGCAGGGGGCATTGGGGTTGGAGTGTCGTGCGAATGATGTGCAAGTATTGGAGTATTTGGCATTTTTGAATGATGCGGAAACGTCGGTTTGTGTGCGTGCCGAGCGTGCATTTAATGCCTATCTTGAAGGTGGATGTCAGGTGCCGATAGCGGCATTTGCCCAGCTACAAGGTGATGTATTGACTATTGAGGGGCGAGTTGGTCAGCCTGATGGTCAAGTGTTGTTGGTGGCACAACAACAGGGTGCAGTCGCACAGGCTGAAGCCTTGGGTATTGCATTGGCACAAGATTTACTGGCACAGGGTGCAGGTGAATTATTGCAGGCACTCTACCATTAAATGAGCGTATATTTGGACGATGGCGACAATGCGAATTGTAAATACTCGACCTCGTGAGCGAGCAGCAAAATTATCCAGTGAACTTATCGCATTGGGTTATCAGGTGCAGGAATTGCCTTTACTTGAATTGTGTGCTTTGCCATTGGATGAGATATTAATCCAGCAGTTTCGGGCATTGCAGCATGCAGATATGATCGTGGTGGTCAGCCCGATCGCGGTACAATTGGGGATGCAGTATTATCAACAATTAGGCTATGTAAGTACATTATTGCAGCAAAAACATTGGATCGCAGTGGGCAAATCAACCCAGCACATGCTGTTGCAATATGGCATCCAAAGCGTTTGTCCTGTGATTGAAACATCTGAAGGCATGTTGCAGCTGCCAATTTTGCAAGATTGTCGGCAGCAGACGGTTGCATTTTGGCGAGGGATTGGTGGTCGAACCTTGATGATGCAGCAATTGCAGCAACAAGGGTGTCATATTCTGAATATGCTATTATACACTCGGCGGCAACCGACAACGCCGAATGATGTACAGGAACAACTGGCTTATTTACCTGCGAGTATTTTATTGAGTAGCGAAGAAAGTTGGAACAATTGGCTCAAACTTGCGATGCAATATCCGCTTTTACAGCAGCAGTTGGCACAGCAGATATACCTTGTTTTGGGAGAGCGTGTGAGTCAGGTGGTGCGAGATTATTTTTCTACCCAAGCGACGAAAGTCACGATCTTAACGCTAACAGATTTAACAGCCCAAACGATTCATCAACAATTACAGCAGTATCAGGTACATGAATAAAATTTTATGGAGCATTGTCTTGGTGTTTGTCGCATGGACATGCAAACTGACCATGGATGTCTATACCTTGCGTGAACAAAAAATGCGACTGAATGAAAATTTGGAGCAGCAAAATCAACGTATTGGCAAGTTGTATGATCAGTTGGTGGCATTGCAAAGCCAACGTATAGAAACCACGACAGCGACCCCAACGCCTGTACAACCATTAACACAGACATATTCGGCACAACATTATGTGCAAGATCGTGTGCAATTGATTCAGATGTTATTACAACAACAATATTTTGTCGAAGCACTTGAACAGATTCAATTATTCAAACAGCAATTGCTTGAGCAAGCAATATTATCCTCCAGTTTAAATCAGGCATTGATTGAGGCACTGGCGAAAGATCAAACGGCGATTGCAGTTTATGTACAGCAACGTGGTGAGCATGTACAGATTTTACAACAACAATTGCAGCAAATAGAACGTGCTTTGCAGCGTAAACCATTGGCACAGGTCGAAAATAAATGGCAATTTTCCACATGGTTACGTATTGGCAAGGCTGAACAAATCCCCGATTTTTATCAACGTACTTTATATTTTAAACAACTGCAATTGCAGATATTAGTCGCACAGCAAGCGTTATATGCAGGGCAGATTGCATTTTATCAGGTGCAATTACAGGAAATTGTTGAAGGATTATCTCGTTATCCAGATCATACTGCACGTGTCATTGTGACCAATATTCAACAGCTGGATACTCGTGCTTTATCGACACCACCGCAATTGAGTGCGTTGGCCTTGGTGCAGGAATAATTCATGCGTAATCAAATCATCAGCTATCTGTGTTTATGTGCATTATTATTGGCAGTATTTTTTATCCTGAGTTTTAATTCTGGCTTTGGTTATGTTTATGTACAGTGGTTAGGCTGGCAAGTGCAAAGTAATATGCTGGTGATGTTATTAGCCCTGTTTGTGTGTGTTGCAGTTGTGGTCATGTTGTGGCGATTCTTGCGTAAAGTGTTACGACGCAAAATGCAAAAATATACCGTGCCAAAATCCTTTCGAGAGCTACATCCTTATGAGCGTATGGGGATTGTTTGGTTGTTGCACGGAGAGCGTGCCGAGCAAGAAAAAATTATTGCAACTTATCAAGAATCCACGTTGCTTTATTCTTTGATTCAAGCCAAATTTTGTATCGCACAGGGGCAAACCGAGCAGGCCAAACAATGGTTGAAACAAATCCAAAACCCTTTATTTGAATTGGCAGAGTTGCTGAAAATTGATATTGCACTGGCAGAAAAACGTTATGCAGAAGCATTGGATCGGCTGGAATTTTTAACGGTACAGCCGTTATCGACATGGTTAAAACCTGTGGAAGCGGCATATCAAATCGAGTTACAGGAAAAATGGCTATTATTGTCGCAAACCTGCCCATGGTGGATATTTAAGGCCTCACATCAACCACAATTTCAGTGTGAGCAGCAGCAAGTCTGGCTACACGCCTTGTTGGCACAAAGTGAACAAGCGAGTGATGAGGAACAACGATTGTTTCTGGATTGGGCACGGCAGCGTCTGAATGATGGTGCACAATCAGACATTCAGGAAAATATTATTTTATTGAAATTAATGTGTCAATTTCATGTTTTTGATGCAGAAACCGCACAGTTTGCCCAGCAGTTATTGGCTCAACGCTTTATTCCTGAAGTGCTGTATATTTGGCTGGATAAATCCTTAAATCAACCTGTGGATATACAGGTTTTGGATGCACAAGTGCAGAATTGGAAAGTACAATATCCAGCCCAACCCAGTTTGAGTTTTGCCCAGTGGCATATTGATCAACGACAGCATAAATTTGCCGAAGCAGACGCATTACTCAATCAATTCCCTGATGATGCGTATATGGCATATTTACGCATTCAGAATACATTGCAGGCTTCGGAGATGTTGCAGCATGATTTAAAGGTATTACTGCACTATTCAAAGCAAGATTTTAAATTCGATTTGTAAGACGCAACATTATAGGTTCACACGATGCAAGCACTCAAAGATTATCCAGTTATTTTTAAGCAAACTGTGGCATGGGGGGATATGGATGCCTTTGCCCATGTGAATAACGTACAATATTATCGTTATATGGAAAGTGCAAGGATTGCGTATTTACAACATTTAAATATCTTTGAAAAGGAGATATATACGGTAATCGCCAGTAGCAATTGTCAATATTTACGTCCTGTACTTTATCCTGATGTATTGCATATCGGTGTACGTGTTGAAGAATTGCGTCATTCGGCAATACGTATGTCCTATACGTTATATAGCGAACAACAACAGACCAACGTGGCACAGGGTGAAGCAGTGCTGGTGTGTTTAAATAAAACTAGCCATCAAAAAACCAATTTGCCTGATGACATTAGACAAAAGATTATCGCATTAGAACAACAGGTAGGGCATGTTTTATAGTCATCCTGTCATAAAATAGACCTCTTGCAAAACCCCCTTTGTTTTTATTTTTGCAAGAAGTCTAATATGTGATTGAAGTATATTGAGTAGAGACACGATGTGAAATAAATATATTCTTGGTCTGAAAGATATTCAAAAATATTGAATACTATGTTATAAAATAGCACAACTATATAAAACGAAATCATTTCGTTTCTATTTTAATGACATTACTGGAGTATGGCATGTCCACCAATATTGATGATCTTGATATTCAACAATTACAAGCACTCAAAAAAGAAGCTGATGCTTTAATTGAAAAAAAACGTCGTGAACGCATTGCAGAGGCATATCAGCAATTGGTCGAAATCGCAAAAACGGTCGGTTTAACGCTCAATGAGTTGCTTGAATATGGCCGTAGCAAAGGCACAAAATCTGTGGCAAAACGTGGGGCAGTTGCACCAAGATACCGTAATCCGAATAATACTTTGGAAACTTGGACAGGTCGTGGTAAGCAACCACGCTGGGTTGTTGCAGCCTTGGCTTCGGGTAAAACATTGGCTGATTTGGCGATTTAAGGTATTTTTTTGCCAAGTCACCAGAACCAGACAAAAATGTCTGGTTTTTTATATCATCATGATGTTTTGATGCTAGAAATGTGCATAATGTCAATATTCAAATGAATGGGTCATTCAGGTCAAGGACGTAAGGCGGAAGGTATGTGCATTCATGACCAATAAAAAATTTATAAAAGTCTGGGCAATGATAAGCCTTGCTTTATTGGCATTGTTTATTCTTTTGCAAGTGCCAGCGGTGTGGTTGCTGAATAAGTTTGCACCGAATATGCGGATGTTGCAGAATGTCAGTGGTAATGTGTGGCAGGGGCAAGCAGACTGGAATGCTGGGCAAGTGCAAGGTACAGTGCATTGGTCTATTCGACCGTGGGAGTTGCTGCGGTTGCGTGTTGCAAGTGATATGGTGATTCACAGTGGGCAGACCCAACTACAAGGTGTAGTCGGTTATGGTATGGGGAAGAATATTTATATCCAGCATGTGGATGGCAACATTAGCCCTGAAACCTTGATGACTTTTTTGTCTTCGTGGCAATTGCCGAGTACTGCCGTGCATGTACAGGATGTGAGTGTGCAGTATAAAAAATCGGTTGGTTTTCAAAATGCCCAAGGGCAACTGAGTTGGTCTGGTGGGGTGTTGAATTATCCAATAGGACAGCGTTTTGAACGTATAGATATCCCGCCTTTGTTGGCAGAAGTGAATGCCGAAAAAGAAAAATTCAAACTGATGATTCGGGATAGCCAAAAACAACGTATGGCAGAGATGGTCGTGGGTGCAGATGGTATGTTAGATGTACAAATTACCCAGCGTTTTCTATTACATTCACCCTCTTATCAGGGCAAGGCAGGTCTGGATACGGCTGTCATTAGTACGCGTCAGCCACTTGCAAGTTTACGGTGAATATGATGCAACATTGGCTATCCAAATTTGAGTTACAAAAGTTAGACAAGCTTGCACCGATTGTCTTTTTTATTCTTTTAGTATGGTTGTGTTGGCGGCTGGCAAATTTATTTTGGTGGGTCATTTCACCACCACAAACACCTGTCATTCAAGCTGTGGTTTTGGGTTCACAGCAACCTGTAATGCCGAATATTGTGCGTTTTTCCCTATTTGAAGAACAAGGGCAAAATCCACAAGCACAGAGTCAGTCGAATTCGCCGATCAAGCTGGAAGGTGTGATTTTAGCCAGTCCACGTTATCTGTCTTCGGTAGTTCTACGTATCAATGATAAGGCAGATCGCTATCGGGTAGGTGATAAAGTTGCGGATACAGGGCTTGAATTGGCCGATGTGTATTGGGATCGGGCGATGTTGCGTGAAAGTAATGGTCAGACCAGAGAGATTAAGTTTGGTGAAGAAAGTTCGACGGCCAATCTTGCACCTCCATCGAGTGATGTCAATGGGCAAAATGAACAACCAGCATCGCAGCAACCTGCTGTCAATGAAAACCAGCAAGCGATTGGTGGGGCGATTCAGCAGTTACAGCAGGATAGAGAGCAATATTTGGATCGGATGGGCGTTCAAGCGGGTGGGAATGGGTTTGAAATCACCGATCGTACACCGCCAGCTTTGCGTGCACGGCTAGGGCTTAAGTCTGGTGATAAAATTCTCTCTGTGAATGGACAACAGATTGGTGCTGGTGTCAATGAGGCACAAGTGCTTGAGCAAATTAAAAAAACAGGTCAGGCAAAAATTGAAATTCAACGTGGTGATCAGATGATGACCATACAACAAAATTTTTAAGGCACATCACAGTGTTCAATAAGATGAGGCAAAACGGGTTCACATGAGTTTAGATATCGCAAATCGTCAATTATGGGCTATGGTTGCAGCTGCACCACTGATGGTTGCTATCAGCTCAGTCGCCAGTGCCCAGACATGGAAAATTAATTTACGTGATGCGGATTTGACCGCATTTATCAATGAAGTTGCTGATATTACAGGCAAAAATTTTGCGGTAGATCCTCGTGTACGTGGTAATGTGACGGTGATTTCCAATAAGGCACTGACCAAAGAGCAAGTGTATGACTTGTTTTTAGGGGTGCTCAATGTCAATGGTGTGGTGGCGATTCCATCGGGCAATACAATCAAACTCGTCCCTGATACCAATGTCAAAAACTCGGGTATTCCTTATGATATGCGTAATCAGGCCAAGGGTGATCAGGTCGTTACACGGATTATTTGGCTGGATAATACCAACCCGAACGATTTGATTCCTGCTATTCGCCCACTTATGCCACAATTTGCCAATCTTGCTGCTGTACCAGGAACCAATGCGTTAATTGTTTCAGACCGTGCGGCCAATATTGTGCAACTTGAAACCATCATTCGTAATTTGGATGGTACGGGCGAAAATGATATTGAAGCGATTGCTCTGCAATCCAGCCAAGCCGAAGAAGTCTTGGGTCTGATAGATGCGATGAGTGCTACAGGAGCAACCAAAGATGTGCGTGGTTCTCGGGTGCGTGTGATTGCAGATAATCGTACCAATCGCATGATTATCAAGGGAGATAGCCAAAGTCGTAAGCGGATTCGCCAGTTGATTGAAATGCTGGATGTGCCATCGGCACAACGCTTGGGTGGTTTGAAAGTCTTTCGCTTAAAACATGCCAATGCCAAAAATTTGGCGGAAATTTTACAAGGATTGGTCACAGGGCAAGCGGTTGCAGGAACCAGTCAAAGTACAACAAGCGGCAGTAATACTAGTATCCAGTCACTTGTAAATAACACCAATAATAGTAGCAATAGCAGTTCTACGTCAGGTTCGAATATCAATCTCAATAGTAGTTCGGGACAACACCAGAATGCTTTGACTACATTCTCAAGTCAAGGCGTGAGTATCATTGCCGATGCAACGCAAAATGCCTTGGTGGTCAAAGCCGACCCACAATTGATGCGTGAAATTGAAAGTGCGATTGCTCAGCTGGATATTCGTCGTCAGCAAGTGTTGATTGAGACAGCCATTGTCGAAGTCGCTGGAACAAATATAGACCAATTAGGGGTGCAATGGGCTCTTGGTGATATATCGAGCGGTGTGGGTTTAATTAACTTTACCAATACAGGTACGAGTTTGGGATCATTGGCCGCAGGTTATTTGGCAGGTGGAGCGGCTCAAGCACAGGCATTGTCAGGTTTGGGGAGTGGTGCAGTGTTTGGTTTGGGGGATTACCAGCGGAAAAGCGATGGCAGTACCAACTTCTATGGCGTTCTCGTGCAAGCTTTGGAAACCAATAGCAAAACCAATCTACTATCTGCACCTTCTGTGGTGACTGTAGATAATGAAGAAGCCTATATTGTAGTGGGCGAAAATGTACCCTTCGTAACAGGTTCGGTCAGTACCAGTGGTGGAACAGCCAATCCTTATACCACGATTGAACGTAAAGATGTGGGGATTACCTTAAAGGTTGTGCCGCAAATTGGTGAAGGGGGCACGATTCGCTTGCAAGTAGAACAAGAAGCTTCGGCACTACAAAGTACAGCAACAAAAATTGCAGCCGATATTATTACCAGCAAACGGGCGATTAAAACTGCCATTCTCGCCGAAGATGGTCAGACGATTGTCTTGGGTGGTTTGATGCGTGATAATAGTATGGAAGGTCGCCATGCAGTGCCTGTCTTGGGGAGTATCCCAATGCTGGGTCGCTTATTTCGTTCGGATAGCTCAGAGAACGAAAAACGTAACCTCTTAGTTTTTATTCATCCGACCATTATCAAAGATGAGAGTGATGGGCGTAATGTCACACGCCAACGATATGGTCAATTGCGGAGTTTGCAGCTGGAATTTGATAGCACTGGAGGATTTAGTAGCCTACCTGACGAAGTGAATGATATTTATCAGACACGAGCGGCTGCACCAGCAATTGGTCAAGATGGCAAACAATACCAAACCGTTCCTGTGACCTCGACTACACAGGCAAAACAAAGTACAGTAATAGATGTGCGTCCACAGACAGTAGTAAACAATGCAAAGACTGAACCTGTCACACCAAAAAATGAACGTACAACGAGCACGAATGCCGAAACGACGATTCGTGCTGAATAAGATGAAGATAAAAGTATGAGGGTGAGATATGCACTGGAAACTTGTAGGTATTAGTGAACCGCTTGAAGGTCAAAGTATTGCAATCGAACGAGATATGGTTATTGGTCGCCATCAGCAAGCGGATATTGTCTTGCAGGCTGGACATATTTCTCGCCGTCACGCCGCATTGTTGCTCAAGGAAAATGGTCGTCAATTGTGGATTCAAGATTTACAGTCCTCCAATGGCACGTTTGTGAATGGGCAAAAAATCACTGAACAACAACTCAAAAATTTAGATGAAATCAATTTTGAAACCATTTGCTTGCAAGTGCGAGTAGAGCATGTTGCAGAGAGTGCCGAAATTGCAGATGTTACAGAACAGCTTATGGATTTATCTAGTTTTGATAAAATAGTCCCTGCTGATGAGGGGATGCCAACGCTAGAGCAGCGTGGTGATGTTGAGGTGAGTCGTGAGGGTATGCCAACCCATATGAATGTACCAAAACCAGCACCCATTCCTGAGCATATTGATGTGAAATCAACAGTTGAAAATAAAGTGGCGGCTTCGGTGTCAGAAAATCGTGTTGCGAATACTGTGCAAGCTCAGAAAAACAGCAAAGTGGGTTTAATCAGCATAGTAGTATTGATTATTCTGATGGTGCTTGCAGGTTTAACTTTCTTAGCGAAATAGAGTTTAATGTGATGAATCCACTATTAGACGTGTCTAATCGACAACTGATTTTATTTGATTTAGATGGGACTTTGGTGGATTCTGCACGAGATTTATATCGTGCCATGAATCTGACCCTTGCCGATTTGGGTCGCCCAGCGATTACCGAACAACAGATCAGAACATGGATTGGTAAAGGTGCATCACAACTGTGTAGCTGTGTGATTCAATATCAAGATCAGCACCTTGATCCAGAGCGACAACAAAAATTATTACAGCATTTTTTGCTGGTATATCAGCAGAATCTTTGTGTGGAAACCGTGATATATGAGGGTGTGCTGGAATTTTTGGATTGTTGCCATAAGCAAAATAAAACACTGGTTTGCGTCACCAATAAGCCTTATCAGGCAGCGGTTGAACTGTTAAAACAACTCGACTTATTAGAATATTTTGCCTTGGTACTTGGTGGTGATTCCCTCACGCATCGTAAACCGCATCCAGAGCCATTGCTACATGCTATGCAATATTTTAGCCAAAATTTGCCACACACGTTGATGATTGGTGATTCACGTAATGATGTCGAAGCCGCTAGAGCTGCACAGATGGATTGTATTGTATTGCGTTATGGTTATAATCATGGGGAAGATATTAATAGATGTCAGCCACAAGTGTTGATTGATTCTTTACTAGAGCTTATCCCTACATCAAATTGAGGACAGTATGAATATATCAATGTTGTTTCGATGGCGTTAGAAAACTTAAATTGACAGTTATTCATCTATCGACACATTGAGCACCTATCATGACTTCTATTTTGCAATTTGAACACCTCAAACAAGCGGGTTTTGTCACTATTCCAGTTTTTCGTCAGCGTTTAGCCGATACCGAAACCCCTTTAACGGTTTTTGCTCGTTTACGCCAGCACAAGCTTGCCTATCTCTTCGAATCCGTCGAAGGGGGGGAAACATGGGCGAGATATTCCATGATTGGTTTGGGTGAAAGCACAGTTTTTTCTTGTAATGCAGGGATTCTCACGATTCAGGATGAGCAAGGGCATTTGACAACGCAACCCTGTAGCGATCCATTCCAATATATTCGAGATTATCAAGCACAGTTCAAAGTGCCACCACATGCCCTAACACCACAGTTACCGCATTTTACAGGTGGCTTGGTCGGCTATTTTGGGCATGATACTGTACGTTATATCGAACCACGGCTGACCAATGTGCCTGTGGCTGATCCTGTGGGTTTGCCTGATTTATGGATGATGTTATCAAAAACTGTCATCGTGTTTGATAATTTAAAAGATACGATGTTTTTGATTACCCATGCCGATGCGACACAACATGATGGCTATACTCAAGCACAGCAACGTCTGGACAAGTTAGAACAACTATTAGCCCAGCCTGTCAATCTGGTGGCAAAACCACATACTGCTCCTATATTTCATTCTTTAACAGGTAAGGATAAATATCTCGAAACTATTGAAAAAGTGAAAGAATATATCCGTGCTGGTGATGTTATGCAAGTCGTGCCAGGGCATCGCATGGTGTCAGATTTCGATGGCGACCCTATTTCAGTTTATCGGGCTTTGCGTCATCTCAATCCTTCGCCGTATTTATTTTTGGTGCAAGGTTATACCCTGCAAGACCAAGAACCGTTTTATATTGTGGGTTCATCACCTGAAATTTTGTGCCGTCTGGAAGAAGGGATTGCAACGGTGCGCCCATTGGCAGGTACACGCCCACGAGGTAAAACCCATGAAGAAGACCTTGCTTTAGAAAAAGATTTACTTTCAGATGAAAAAGAAATTGCCGAGCATTTGATGCTGATTGATTTGGGGCGTAATGATATTGGGCGAGTATCGAAGATTGGTCAAGTGCAAGTGACGGAACAAATGGCGATAGAGCGTTACTCGCATGTGATGCACATTGTATCGAACGTACAAGGCGAAGTGCTGGATAATGTTGATGCACTGGATGTGCTCAAAGCCACATTTCCCGCAGGTACATTATCTGGTGCACCCAAAATTCGTGCTATGGAAATCATAGATGAGCTTGAACCTGTCAAACGTGGTGTATTTGGTGGGGCGGTCGGCTATCTAGGCTGGCATGGTGAAATGGATATGTCGATTGCCATTCGTACAGGCATTATTCGTGAGGATAAAATCTATGTGCAAGCTGGAGCAGGACTGGTTGCAGACTCTAGCCCCGAATCTGAATGGAATGAAACCCAAATTAAGGCACGTGCAGTGATTAAAGCGGTTGAATTATCATCAAATGGATTGATTTTATAAGTTTTTAGATTTTTTTTGCGAAAAATGACTTGCATCGTTTGAAAGTTTTGCTAAACTGCACACCGTTCTGATGCGAAACGTCAAAAACGTAAATGCAAAGAAACGCCGACATAGCTCAGTTGGTAGAGCAACTGACTTGTAATCAGTAGGTCCTCAGTTCGAATCCGAGTGTCGGCACCATTCTTTACTTCGCATAAGATGTTACACTGAAAAATAGTGTGATAAGGTGAGATTCCCGAGCGGTCAAAGGGAGCAGACTGTAACTCTGCCACGAAAGTTTCGAAGGTTCGAATCCTTCTCTCACCACCATTTGATACTTTGAGTTGTATGACATTCAAGTTTTGAATTGTACCAATATCGTGCGGGAGTAGCTCAGTTGGTAGAGCGGTAGCCTTCCAAGCTACATGTCGCGAGTTCGACCCTCGTCTCCCGCTCCATTCAAAGTTTATCTATCGCTCTTATAGCTCAGTGGTAGAGCACTCCCTTGGTAAGGGAGAGGTCTCGAGTTCAAATCTCGATAAGAGCTCCAGATTTGCTCTAAAGTGATTGAAAAATGTCTTTAAAAATGAAGCAGGCTATTTAGTCTGCTTTTAAGCTATATGGGTCTAATTTTTTTGGATAATATGCCGATACAGGGTGTTGTACTCATGGTGTTCGGCTTTAGTGAGGAAAATAAACATGGCTAAGGCTAAGTTTGAACGTAATAAACCACACGTAAACGTGGGTACAATCGGTCACGTTGACCACGGTAAAACCACTTTAACGGCTGCGATCGCAACTGTATGTGCGAAGAAGTTCGGTGGTGAGGCAAAAGACTACGCTGCAATTGACTCTGCTCCAGAAGAAAAAGCACGTGGTATTACCATTAATACTTCACACGTAGAATACGATTCTCCAATACGTCACTATGCACACGTGGACTGTCCAGGTCACGCCGATTATGTTAAAAACATGATCACAGGTGCAGCTCAGATGGATGGTGCGATTCTTGTATGTGCGGCAACTGATGGCCCAATGCCACAAACACGTGAGCACATCCTACTTTCTCGTCAGGTGGGTGTACCTTATATCGTAGTATTCTTGAACAAGTGTGACCTTGTTGATGATGAAGAATTGCTTGAATTGGTGGAAATGGAAGTGCGTGAGCTTCTTTCTACTTATAACTTCCCAGGTGATGACACTCCAGTGATCCGTGGTTCTGCATTGCTTGCACTTAATGGTGATGCTGGTCAATACGGTGAAGCAGCAGTTGAAGCACTTGTTGAAGCACTTGACTCTTATATCCCAGAGCCAGAGCGTGCAATTGATAAGCCATTCTTGATGCCAATCGAAGATGTATTCTCGATTTCTGGTCGTGGTACAGTCGTGACTGGTCGTGTAGAAGCAGGTATCATCAAAGTTGGTGAATCAGTTGAAATCGTAGGTATTCGTGATACCGTGACCACAACTGTCACTGGCGTTGAAATGTTCCGTAAATTGCTTGACGAAGGTCGTGCAGGTGAGAACTGTGGTATCTTGTTACGTGGTACCAAGCGTGAAGATGTACAACGTGGTCAAGTACTTTCAAAACCAGGTGCAATCAAACCACATACCAAATTCGATGCAGAAGTGTATGTACTTTCTAAAGAAGAAGGTGGTCGTCATACCCCATTCCTTAACGGTTACCGTCCACAGTTCTACTTCCGTACGACGGATGTAACTGGTGCAATCAAATTGCAAGACGGCGTTGAAATGGTTATGCCTGGTGACAACGTCGAAATGTCAGTAGAATTAATCCACCCAATCGCAATGGATCCAGGTTTGCGTTTTGCAATCCGTGAAGGTGGTCGTACAGTAGGTGCTGGTGTTGTTGCGAAAGTAACTGCATAATCACCTGATTGTTCGGAAAAAGCACTCCATTTTGGGGTGCTTTTTTTATGTCATGAAATTGTCCTTATCTGATATGTTTTGTCCTTCATATCCCTAGCAGCATTTTCATAAAGCAGTAATATAGGATTCATAATCCGTATGAATGACTTTGTCGTTGTGTAAACGATAAAAGGGAGATGAAATAAAATGAACGCTAAAGTAAATATTTCTAATCGTGCTGGTGCAAGTTTTCCTGTACGTCGTATGAACTTTAATTTTGATGGTGTACCAGAATACTGGATGAATGGGTCTGCTGGTTTAACCCATTTTATGACTGCATTATCGGCATTATTTCCAGATGGTGAGAAGTTATTTATTGATTCGGTACGTGCAGTGCGTCATCATCCAGCCATTAAGGATAACGAGGCATTACAAAAAGAAATTAGTGCGTTTATTGGTCAGGAAGCCATGCACACGCAAGAGCATGTGGGTTTCAATGCTTCTGCACAAAAATATGGTCATGACGTGACCACACTTGAGCATAGAACAGGTATTGTGATTCAAACAGGACGTAAGCTATTTGCCAAATTAGTGAAACCGTTTGGCATGACACAGGAAATGGTTGATTTAACGGCAACCACGGCACTGGAGCATTTTACAGCGACTATCGCATCTGAATTATTACGTAATCCACATATTCAGGAACTCATGACAGATGAAACAATGTCTTATATGTGGTTTTGGCATGCAGTTGAAGAAAATGAACATAAAGCTGTGGCTTATGATGTCTATGAAGAAATTTTTGGTCGTGGTGTGAAGGCGTACGCATTACGTAATACCGCACTGGTAATTGCGATGGTGTTGATTTTCTTAGCTCAGTCTTCTTTTGTACTGCGTTTGCTGAAACAAGATGGTAAATTAAATCTTAAAGAGTTAGGTATGATTTACAAGTATGCTTATAGCCCATCGAAAGGGATTATTGCAGGCATGACGAGAGAAATGCTGGTTTATTTTAAACCTGGCTTTCATCCAAATGATTTGGATACGGTGCAATTATTGGAAACATGGAAAGCGAAACTGGGGTTGTAATGTGAGTGTTTTTACAAAATAAGGCAAGTTATTTTAGCCAGCATAGTGACCTGACTTGAGTGCAAGTGAGGTTCACTGAATGCTGTACTTTGCGGATAAGTGCTTAACGTTTGGGTGTAGGTGCAGAGAGTAGAGGTGGAACTGCTTCATAGACAATTTCTACACGGCGATTCTCTCGCCATGCTGACTCGTTGTGTTCATCATTGATGGGTTGTTCTTTACCATAACTCACGGTTTCCAATTGATGAGAGCGTACGGCATTGGAGAGTAAAAATGTTTCTACAGACTTAGCACGACGTTCGCCAAGTGCCATATTGTACTCACGTGTACCACGTTCATCGGTATGCCCCACGAGAGCAACTTTTGAATTGCTATTTGCATTTAAGTATTGTGCATGAGCTTGTAGGGTTTGATAGTCATTTTGCGATAATTCACTACTATCATAGTCGAAATGTACCACACGTTTTGCCAAAAATGGGCGATTGGCATCGGTAACACCGAGGGATGAACCGCCACGTTGGTCAATATTGGCATAAGGATCAAGTGCGGTTGTATTTGCACTATTCGATGTATTGCTACTGTTGGGTAGTGTCGTTGCAGTGGTATCGACCCCTGCGGCTGGTTTGCGATTAGCACAGCCTGTGATGGCGAGGTTACCAACCAGTAGAGGTAGCATAATGAGTTTGTAATTCATAAAGTTCTTCCTGTTGTCATCAATTATTGCGGTGCCCAAGCGGGTTCACGGACTTCACCTTGTTCACTGGGGAGGTTCATGCGGAAACGCCCATCGGTGGACATGATGGAAAGTAAGCCACGATTGCCTTCACGAGTTGCATAGACCACCATTTGTCCATTGGGTGAAAAACTGGGTGATTCATCCAATGAGGTTGGGGTGAGAATATTAAAAATACCTGAGGTTAAGTCCATGAGGGCAACTTTGTAATTGCTGCCACTTGGGCGATGTACCAGTGCAATCTTACTACCATCAGCATTTAGCGTGCCACGAGCATTGAAACCACCTTTAAAGGTGACACGTTTAACCGTACCATCGGCAAAGGTATAGCGGTAAATTTGTGCAGAACCGCCACGATCTGAGGTAAAGATAAAAGATTGTCCATCAGGTGCATAACGAGCTTCGGTATCAATTGCCGAATCATGGGTTAGACGAGAGACTTGCTTACTGGTTAGGTTCATCTGATAGACTTCAGGATTGCCGTGCATGGACGCAGTGAATAGCATATTTTTGCCATCAGGTGAAAAACTTGGTGCACCATTTAAACCTTTGAAGCTGGTCAGTAGCTGGCGTTGTCCTGTACTTAAATCTTGTAAATAAATCGCTGGGCGTTTACTTTCAAACGATACATAAGCGATTTTCTTGGCATCTGGTGTCCATGCAGGGGAAAGAATGGGTTCAGGTGAAGATAGGACGGTACGTG
This sequence comes from Acinetobacter sp., assembly GCA_008017315.1. Lineage (GTDB taxonomy): Bacteria > Pseudomonadota > Gammaproteobacteria > Pseudomonadales > Moraxellaceae > Acinetobacter. The sequence continues at coordinate 1,296 of SSHE01000084.1, read as the reverse complement.
GTTGTTCACCATCAGTATCTGCAATCTGTAAGGTATAGCGTTGGTCAGGTGTGGCTGGATTACGCAGTACATATGCAATACGTCCACTAAAATCACCTTGAATCCCAGTTAAAGCTTTATAAATCGTATCGCTGATTAAATGTGCTGCCTGACGCAAACGATTGCTAGGTACAGTCAGCATTTCATTGAGCAACCATTGTTGTTTATCGGTATCAAATAACTGATAGGTAATTTGATAACTCGCGGCATCAAGCTGTTTGACTTGCCCCATCACCACATAAGGAATACGAGCATTTTTCCAAACACCTGCATTCATCTGACTGGGTGCAGTAGGCTGGTCCGGCAGGTTATTGGATGTGCTGGTAAAACGTCCCGAACGGTTTAAATCGCTGGCAACAATCGGAAAAATTGTACTATCGCTGGCAAAGGGAACAACCGCAATTTGTGGCGCTTGTTCGGGTGCTTTGGCAATTTCAAGGTGTAATTGAGCAAAGCTATTTTGTATTAGCAAAGGGCAGCAGCTAAACAATAGGGCGAGCGTTAGAGGTTTAACTTTTAAATTCATCATCTCGTCGATTCTATAAAATTGATTTTAAAATAGTTTAAAAAGACCTGTATGTTTTAACAAAGCCCGTGCATAAATTCTATGATTACTCTGTAAACATATCACGACATTTTTGTCATGGATTGAAGTTAAGCAATATCATTGCCAAAAATTAGGATAAAAACAAGATTTATTCTCGATAGGCTTGGATTATTTTACAGTAAAGTTAGAGGTTACTTCTTTTGCTTCAAGTTTGGCATCTTTATCTTCTGGCATTGGATAAGGTGCTGCACTATAAACAGCAGCTTTAATACTGGCATCTACTGCATCATCACCGCTAGATTTGGTGATTCTAAACGAAGTTACTTGTCCTGAATCTGAAAGTATAAAGCGTATAGAAACAGTTTTTCCACTAGAGTTTGGGGGATTCCATGCATTTTCAATTCTCTTTTTAAATTGTGCTTTGGCATCAGAAGCAATTTTCTTGGCTTCGGCTTTTTTATTGGCAGCAGTTTCTTTGGCTTCTCGTTCTGCTTTGGCTTGTGCTTCGGCTTCTGCCTTAGCTTTAGCGTCTGTATCAGCTTTGCGTTTATCTTCAGCAGCTTTGGCTTTTGCATCGGCATCGGCTTTGCGTTTATCAGCTGCTGCCTTGGCTTTAGCGTCTGCATCAGGTTTACGTTTGTCTTCAGCCGCTTTGGCTTTTGCGTCAGGCTCGGGTTTACGTTTATCCGCATCGGCTTTGGTCTTTGCGT
>SSHE01000044.1 GCA_008017315.1 Acinetobacter sp. | reverse complement strand
GGGTATTGAGAGCTTTAAGGCTGATTTTGACAGCTTCAAACAGCTTGCTTTAGAGCAGTACAAAGCACAGCAGAAATTAGAACGAGAGCAACAGAAAACAATGAAGTTTAGAGGGATGAGCCGATGACACCTGATGAAAAAAAGTTATATGCACTGATGGCAGTTGCAGAACAACAGCAGAACCTAGTCAATCAGGCTGTTAAAGAGCTTCAAATCACCGAAGAACGCATTCAAAAGGTCATAGCAGGGCAAACCCATAGTACCGTATCAAAATCGCTAAATACGGGCTTACAGGAGGGTACAGCAGAGCTTATCAAGACTGCTAAAGCACTTGGACATTTAAAAAACTCGATTGAATCAACCAGTGATCAATTTTCATGGAAAATCATCACTATCATTTTAGGGATTTTCGCCATTCTGATGCTTGGCATCATTTGGTTATTCAGTGTTTATATCAAACCTTTAGAAAATATCCCTCAGATCGAGAGCTTAAGACAGCAAGGTATCCAGTTTGATATTGGAAGCTGTACTGTTGGAGAGGAATCTAAACCGTGTGTTCGTGTGATGAAAAAGCAGTGCGGATATGGAAAAAATGGCGATTTTTGTGTCATAGACCCAAAATAATAGGCATATTTTTTATTTCACGAGAGGAAAAGAGGTAATCATGCCATTAATTGAATATTACGGCTTGTTATTTGAATGGCATGACCAAAAAATGGATTTAGTCTATCGAGGGCGAGAAATTACGTTCGAGGAGGTCTGTAGTATTTTCCTTGATCCTGCATTGATCTCTTTTGAGGATGTAGGACACTATGATGAACAACGACTAATATCAGTCGGTTTAAGCAATCGTGGTAGACTATTAACAGTGGTTTGGGTTGAACGTGGAGATGTTGCGAGAATAATCACTGCATTTGAACCATCACATCACCAAAAGCGGAGGTACAGCAATGCAAAATGAACTAGAACGCTATAAAAATTTTGACCCTACCAATGCGCCATTGGTTAAACCTAGCTTTGTGAAGAAATTACAGGAACGCCATGCCATAGCTCAAGCAAAGGCTTTTGATGCTGATGTAGTTGCATGGTTAAGTTCACAAGATAATGAAACAAAACAACATATTAACGATATGGTTCGCCATATTATGGCATTGAAACGTGCTTGATTAGGGATTTAGTCATGATTAGATATGACCTCCCTTTTTTGTCTTAATGTCTGATTGATCAAAGAAAAAGCCCATTCAGTATTGAAACTAAATGGGCTTTCGCTTTATATTCAGCGGTACGCAGTTATTTGATGCACGAACATCAAGTAACGAAGATCATAAGGTTTAGCGACCGTTATGATTTCACCAAAGGCTTTTGTACCTGAACTCTATTTTTACAATAAACAGTGTTTAGATCAAGCCTCAAAATGATAAGTCTTCGTTAATCAGTGTTTTAAATCATCAAATAAGCATCATAGATCGAGCTTTGCCCGCTTCTGCGTGTCCGTTTTACGGATTGGCATGCGTTGCATGTGGAGGGAATAAGTGTCACTGGTGCAACGTAGCGATAGTCGCAAGGCTAAACCGCTACAGGGGAATCTCACAAAAGCGGAGCGTTAAGAGTAGCTGTATAGGTTGGTTAAGTTGCATGTTGGGGAAACCCTCGCAGAGATACCACCATACTTCGACAGGGAGCGTGTGGGGGAAGGTGCAAGACCTTTAGTCCTTGTCTGCATAGTCTGCAAAGCTATGTGCGGATACGACCGATATACGTGGCTCCGAAGCCAAGATATATATGGAAAATCGGCAATACTTAAAGGATGTGTCATTTTTTTAAATGACCGCCTTTAGGGAAAGTATTGCCGAAACTCTCTCAACCGTTTCCAAAGCCAAAGCACGAAGTGCGACGCTTTGGGGGCGAGTTGAGAAGTTGAGAGCATTAGCTTTTTTTGGGGAGATCTGAGGGGGGGTATAAGTAATATTTATTTTCTGCTTAGGCTATTCTTTTATATCGAATAAATAACTACGGATTACTTCATAAGTATCCTTAGCTGATTCAACTTGCTGAGCTATGAAATCTTTATTAATTTTAGGGTATTTCTCAAATAAGACTTCTGACAATAATTTAGCAAACTTTTCAGATTCAAGTTTGGTGCCGTTTTGAATAAAGATGTGATGTATAGCTTTATGAAATCTTTCAGTATCAAGAGGATGATTTGTATGCCAAGTTTCAGCTTTAATCCAGATATTGATACATTCTTTAAAGTCGTTAATTTCCATTTTTATTTCTCTTAAATATCAATGATTACTTTAATCTATTTATTATTTTCTATCTCAAATAATTGTTTTAATCTGAGTTCATATTGTGCTTTTTTAGTGGTATAGATCTGTCTGCAAATCCATATAGTTCCAGCTATTGATCCTATTTGTAAGGCATATCTTAAATAGGTGCTTAAATCACTGTAAGAATGCTCAAAAGCTTTATAAATTAACCCAGTAATTATCATCATTAAAGTTAAGCCCACTATCCAACAATTTGAAGTCAAAATGTCTTCATAAGGTGGCTCTATTTGTTTAATGAATATGTAAATTTTATTAGCAAGAAAACCAGCTAAAAGTGTAACGATTACACCTAAATCACTGTCTAAGGGTAATTCCATATATTTTGCAGAATAAGCAGCAATTATCATAAATAGGATGAAGGTTACTATTCCAATTACCCAAGACAGTTTATTTCTCATATTTTTAATGTGTAGACTTTAAATAATTAAATTATAACTAATTAGTGGTTTTTTTACTTTGGTTGCGTTCATTTAAAGTTTCTAAGCCTAATTCTTTCCAAATTTGCCATTTCATATCGTTCGGATCTATCTCAGCCGTTTTAAGCAGAACCCCAAGTAATTCGGCTGGGTCACGTTGATCTAGGTTAGCAATCTCAAAAAGTGCGCCTAATTGGATGAGATGACGTGTACGAGCTTTACGTTCAGCTTCTTTTTCTGCATTCAGTAATTTTCTAACTGCTACTTTTTGCTTATTCGCTCTATCTATGGCTTTTTCAGCTTTAATCAAAGCATTCAGTTTTTTCTCTTGGTCGGGTGTACGGTATTGGATTTGAGCTAATTCTAGTAAAAGTTTTTGTGCATCACTTGGGTTCTTCAAAGCAGAAATATAAGTGATTTTTTCAGACAGCCAATCATTATTCATATTCAATTCCATTAATTCATATACCGCAAAAGTACAGGCTCAATACTCAAAGAACGATAACAAAAAATTTACGTTCGAGTAACGTAATTTTGTTAAAGTCGTTCTAGAGATTGTCGCCTGCACTTCCATCAAAAATTTGATGGCGCGCTTAGACGTTTCTCAATTTCATTGAGAAACCTAAGCACGTTAGGGACTTCATCCCTAAAACCCTGAAACTTCTTTTTTTCATTCAATTGAAAATTGAATGAAAAAAAGAAGTACCAAAGCTAGGAGCAACAGCATGCAACTAAAACAGGTATTGGGAAAAATCAAAGATATTAGTTTTGGCGTGATCGCAGCACCGCTACTTATCATCATTATGATGTTGGCTTCGATACTTGATCAAAGAGCGTTTAAAAAAGAACGTAACCGAAAAAAGGAACAGGATAAGACCTAATGGCGATTGCTCGTTTAAGTGTCAAAGTCGGTAAGGCAGGTAAAGCAGCACCGCATGCCGAATATATTGATCGGGATGAAGAAAAAAAGCTGAAACAAGAACAGGCAGAAACCGACCTTGAACATAGTGCCTATGGGAATATGCCGAAATGGGCTGAACACAATCCGATAACCTTTTGGCAGTCTGCCGACCTTTATGAGCGAAAAAATGGCAGTACCTATCGAGAATATGAAATTGCCCTACCTAGAGAGATGAATGCAGAGCAACGTCTAGAACTGGTTGAGGACTTCATTCAGTCCGAGATTGGCTCAAAATATCCATATCAGTTTGCGATTCATAACCCTAAAGCAATGGACGGCAACGATCAGCCCCATGTCCACCTCATGTTTAATGAACGTCTGCAAGATGGAATTGAGCGAGATCCAGAGCAATATTTTAAGCGCTATAACAGCAAAAATCCTGAACGTGGCGGAGCTAAAAAAGACAATACGGGTAAAAGTTACCAGGAACGAAAAACCGATATTAAAGACCTACGCCAAAGATGGGCAGATTTATGCAACAGCCATTTAGAAAAACACCAAATTGACAGCCGTATTGATATGCGAAGCTATAAAGAGCAAGGCATAGAGAAAGAACCTGAAAAGAAACTGTTACCAAGCCAAGCTAAAGATCCTGAAATCAGGGAAGCCCTGCAACAGTCACGCACAGCCTATAAAGAGCTTGAGCGACTGGACTTAGGCGACCCGAAAAAAGACCTGAAAGAACTCAAAGACAGCCCAATTTCAGACAAAGAAATTAAGCAGGGTATTGAGAGCTTTAAGGCTGATTTTGACAGCTTCAAACAGCTTGCTTTAGAGCAGTACAAAGCACAGCAGAAATTAGAACGAGAGCAACAGAAAACAATGAAGTTTAGAGGGATGAGCCGATGACACCTGATGAAAAAAAGTTATATGCACTGATGGCAGTTGCAGAACAACAGCAGAACCTAGTCAATCAGGCCGTTAAAGAGCTTCAAATCACCGAAGAACGCATTCAGAAGGTCATAGCAGGGCAAACCCATAGTACCGTATCAAAATCGCTAAATACGGGCTTACAGGAGGGAACAGCGGAGCTTATCAAGACCGCTAAAGCACTTGGACGTTTAAAAAACTCGATTGAATCATCTAGCGATCAACTTTCATGGAAGCTGATAGCTATTATTTTAGGCACTTTTACTATTTTTATACTTGGTATCATTTGGTTATTTAGTGTTTATATCAAACCGCTTGAAAATATTTCTGAAATCGAAAGTTTAAGACAGGATGGTATTCAGCTTGATATTCGAAGTTGTACCGTTGGAGAAGAATCTAAGCCTTGTGTCAGAATAATGAAAGACCAATGCAATTATTCAAAAAATAATGATTTATGTGTTATCGACCCCAAATAATAAGAATATTTCTTATGCTAAAGAAGAATTCTGACTTAGTTTCAATTGTACGAGAGGAAAAAGAAACTCATGCCATTGATTGAATATTACGGCATGTTATTTGAATGGCATGACCAAAAAATGGAATTAGTCTATCGAGGGCGTGAAATTACGTTTGATGAGGCTTGTAGTATCTTTCTTGATCCTGCGCTAACTTCTTTTGATGATGTTGGACATTATGATGAACAGCGACTCATATCCGTTGGTTTAAGCAATCGTGGTAGACTGCTAACAGTGGTTTGGGTTGAACGTGGAGATATTGCGAGAATTATTACCGCATTTGAACCATCACATTACCAAAAGCGGAGGTACAGCAATGCAAAATGAATTAGAACGCTATAAAAATTTTGATCCTACCAATGCGCCATTGGTTAAGCCTAATTTTGTGAAGAAACTGCAAGAACGTCATGCCATAGCTCAAGCAAAGGCTTTTGATGCCGATGTTGTAACATGGCTAAGTTCACAGGATGATGAAACAAAACAGCATATTAACGATATGGTTCGCCATATTATGGCATTGAAACGTGCTTGATTAGGTATGACCTCCCTTTTTTGTTTTAATGTTTGATTGATTAATTAGAAAGCTCATTTGGTATGAATACCAAATGAGCTTTTACTTTATAGTTTTTGAAGGATACATCGTGGTTAAAGAAGTTGTTATGTTGAAACAGTCAAGTTTGGAAAGGAAAGAGTTCAAGCATGAAGAACTTGCACTAATGAAAAAACTTGATTTCAACGATATTGAGATTATTCAGCCTGATAATCTTGGACAAATCTTAATTTGGACTTCTAAACTTGCTGAATATCATCATGCTAAATTTGTTGAATTTAGTCAGAAGTTAAATATTTTTGATGAAATAGCAGAGCGAGAAGAGATTAACAATAAGATTAATTTTTATAGAAAAAGTAGATTGTTAGAGAATCACATCAAGGATTTCTATCTAAAAAAGCTATTGGATCAAGGAGAAGCGACAGTAAAGGGATATATCAAACATCCGATTAAACAGGATACGAATTACGCTGTAATTTCTTATCAAGGGTATAACTTCGTAAGTTTTGCTACTCCAGAGATTATTGAAAAATTTCCCTTAAATTTTATTGATTTTGTACAAAGTGAAGCACCAAAGACATTAGCAGATATACACCCTGATGAAGCTTTACTACTATCAACTGTCCAAAACTTTATAAGACCCTTTAAAGAACAATATAAAAAAATAAAGAGTAAAAATAAGGAGATCAAAGAGCACAATAGGGTCGTATATAAAATTTATATAAAAATTAAGAAAAAAGAGGCAACTCTGCAAAAATCAACAGGCTCGAAGCCTCAAGAATCTAATCCAAAGCCTATTGAAAATAGTGCTGCACCAGTAGAGAAGCAGGTCGCCATTCAGAAAAATATGGCTCCACAAGAAAAGGCGATTACAGTGATTAAGAAGCGAAAATTTGCTTTAAATAAGGATAAGTAAATTTGTAATTGTAAATTATAAAGAAAATCCCCCCTAAGTCTTGCAACTTAGAGGGGTTTTCCAGTAAATTCTACGGTACGCAGTTATTTGATGTTAACCCATCGAATAACGAAGATCATAAGGTTTGGCGACCGTTATGATTTCACCAAAGGCTGGTACCTGAACTCTATTTTCACAATAAACAGTGT
>SSHE01000028.1 GCA_008017315.1 Acinetobacter sp. | reverse complement strand
TGGACTTCGATTAGCCGCACGTCGTGGTGGACACATTACAGGTGCGAAATGGTACGAATGGAGTACTGCCATTCATCGCCAAAATCATTTAAAATTACACCCCTTAACACATATTCAACAGCAACTGGAACAACGAGGTTTTGATCTGTCACAACCTGTAGTGGTGTATTGTCAATCACATCATCGCTCAGGGCTTGCATATATCATTGGGCGATTACTGAATTGGCAAATTCGTGCCTATGATGCTGCATGGAGTGAATGGGGCAATCGTCTGGATAGTGCTGTGGTCAATGGAGAGCACCCTTTTGAGCAACCATAAACTGTTTGAACAATTATTTATTCGTACCCAGAAAATTTTACCCCAACATCAATTGAGCCGTTTGGTGGGAAAGGTTGCCGCCAGTGAACAACCCTTATTAAAAACCGCAGTCATTTATGCGTTTAAACAGAAATATGGGATTGATCTATCGATTGCTGAAGCTGAAGAAATTGGTCAATATCCATCTTTTAATGCCTTTTTTACTCGTGCATTAAAAGAAGGGCAACGTCCCATAGATACGAATGCTCAACATATTGTCAGCCCTGCTGATGGTGCAGTGTCACAACTGGGCAAGATTGTACAAGGTGATATTTTTCAGGCGAAAGGGCAAAGTTTTACAGCAGAACAGCTGATTGCCGACCCACAATTGGCAAAACCGTTTGAACATGGTGAATTTATTACGGTGTATTTGTCGCCAAAAGATTACCATCGTGTACACATGCCATTTGCAGGGCGATTGACTGAAACCTTGTATGTACCAGGTGAGTTGTATTCGGTCAATCAGGTCACTGCGGAGAATATTCCGAGTTTATTTGCTCGTAATGAACGGATGGTGTGTTTATTCGATACGGAACTGGGGCGTATGGCAGTGGTACTGGTCGGTGCGATGATTGTGGCAGGTATTGAAACCGTTGCCACAGGAAAAGTGAAGCCAAGTGGTCGTGTCGAGTTACAACAACATGATATGCAACTGGCGAAAGGCGATGAGTTAGGGCGTTTTTATTTGGGTTCAACAGCTATTGTTTTATTTGAAAAAGATAAAGTGCAGTGGGACAAAGCCTTAGCCGCAACCGATAGCGTACAGATGGGTAAAATGATTGGGCGGACTGTATAATTTAAAGACCGTTTATTGATAAAAAGGTGCATGATTGCACCTTTTTATTTTGAGGTGAGAAAGTTAAAACATCATTTTTGCTGTTTTAACTGCGACATATTTTTGACCCAAGTTGTTTTATTTTTAAGCGATATTAGATTCTCGGTATAGGTGAGTAAAATTCATGTTAAAATGAATATTCCTCAAATTAGATTTCGCCAGCCGAGAAAGCCAGCTATGTCCACCGCATATAAACCACAAACTTCGCCTAAAGTGTTGTTTGATTATGAAAAATTTTGGGCATCTTGTTTTGAGCCTGCACCATTTTTGCCCATGTCACGTGCAGAAATGGATAACCTTGGTTGGGATGCTTGTGATTTTATTCTGGTGTGTGGTGATGCGTATATCGATCATCCTTCTTTTGTATCGGGTGTGGTTGGACGTTTTGTAGAAGCACAGGGTTTTCGAGTGGGGATTATTGCCCAGCCAGACTGGACATCAGCAGAAGCCTTTAAAGTGCTAGGCAAACCAACGCTTGCCTTTGGTGTGACTGCGGGCAATATGGATTCGATGATTAACCGTTATACGGCAGATCGAAAAATCCGTTCCGATGATGCCTATTCTCCCAATAATGAAGCCAATAAACGCCCTGATCGTGCGGCAACCGTGTATTGTCAGCGTTGTCGGGAAGCTTATCCAGATGTGCCCGTTATTCTAGGTGGAATCGAGGGAAGTTTGCGTCGGATTGCTCATTACGACTATTGGTCGGACAAAGTGCGTCGTTCTATTTTGATGGATGCCAAACCTGATTTATTGATCTATGGCAATGGTGAACGCCAATTAGCGGAGATTATGCACCGTTTATCCAAAGGTGAAGCTGTTAAAAATCTGGTGGATATACGCGGTACAGCATTTATTCTGAATAAATCCAGTCGTGAATTAAAGAAAGATTTTATCGAAATTGATGGGAATGATGTCGATACCATTGGGCGAATTGATCCAATTATTAATCCTTATGTGATGACGGAGGATTTGGATAGTTGTGAGATTGAAAAAAATAACCAAAATAATTTGACTCAATATCAGGGTTTTCAAAAGGAAGTTGTGACCAATCCTATCCTAAGAGCAGGCGATGAATTGGATGCAGATACTCAGATTGTGCAGCTAAAAGCACCGTCCAAAGCGATTAAACATAAATTACCCCCTCGTGAATGGTCTGTGATTCGGATGCCAGCCTTTGAACAGGTGGCAAATGACCCTGTACTTTATGCTCATGCCAATCGTATTTTGCATCTGGAAACCAATCCAGGCAATGCTCGTGCATTGGTACAACGCCATGGTGATCGGGATGTGTGGCTTAATCCGCCACCGATTCCGCTGACCACTGAAGAAATGGACTATGTGTTTGACTTGCCTTATGCACGTCTGCCACATCCTGCGTATGCAGGGGCACGTTTTCCTGCTTTTGATATGATTAAATTCTCCGTCAATATCATGCGTGGCTGTTTTGGGGGGTGTACGTTTTGTTCAATCACCGAGCATGAAGGGCGGATTATTCAAAACCGTTCGGAAGATTCCATTCTGCGTGAAGTAGAAAAAATTCGTGATACTGCACCAAACTTTACAGGGATTATTTCTGATTTGGGTGGGCCGACTGCCAATATGTATCGTTTGCATTGTAAAGATACCGAGATTGAGAAAAATTGTCGTAAGCCTTCCTGTGTTTACCCAGGTGTTTGTCAAAACTTACATACCGACCACGCCCCCTTGACGCAACTGTATCGTAAAGCACGTGAGATTAAAGGCATTAAAAAAATCCTGATTGGCTCTGGCTTGCGTTATGATTTGGCGGTATTAAATCCAGAATATGTCAAAGAATTGGTGCAGCATCATGTCGGTGGCTATCTCAAAATTGCACCTGAACATACCGAACAAGGGCCATTATCTAAGATGATGAAACCAGGTATTGGGACGTATGACCGCTTTAAACAGATGTTTGAACGCTTTAGTAAGGAAGTGGGCAAAGAACAATATCTGATTCCTTATTTTATTGCCGCACACCCTGGTACGACGGATGAGGATATGCTGAATCTGGCGATTTGGCTCAAGAAAAATGGCTTTCGTGCCGATCAGGTACAAGCATTTTATCCATCGCCAATGGCAACCGCATCAACCATGTACTATACAGGTAAAAATCCCTTGGCACGTGTCACTCGAGGCAGTGAAAAAGTCGATATTGTCAAAGGTGAAAAACGCCGTCGTCTGCATAAAGCCTTTTTACGCTATCATGATCCAAATAATTGGCCATTACTGCGTGAAGCTCTTAAAAATATGGGGCGTGAAGATTTAATTGGGAATTCAAAGCAGCATTTAATCCCGACCTATCAACCCCAAGGTACAGGTGAATATCAGTCTGCACGCAAAAAAAATTCGTCTAAAGCTGGGGATTCGGTCAAACGTACAGGGGAAAATACCGTGCGTCATTCATCCCAGCCACCCACAAAAGGCAAAGTGCTGACCCAACATACAGGCTTACCACCAAGAGAAACGGGCGAGCAGCAAAAAGTGCCACGTGGGCAAAAGAAGCATAAACGCTCATAATGTTCCACGTGAAACAAACGCCCCCATTTGATTTTGAATGGGGGCGTTTTGCTTATTTGTCGGTATAGTCGATAAAACGTGCAATATCCAGCAAAGCATGTTTACCTGCAGCAATCCAGTGATTAAACATGTGAAAGTTGTGCCACATTTCAGGGAATATGGATAAGGTTGCTTTGATACCTGCTTTATCCGCGTATTCTTTTAAACGCTTGGCATCATCCAGTAATATTTCCTTGCTTCCAACCTGAATGAGCATTTCAGGTAGGTCATGTAGATTGGCAAATAAAGGCGAAACATAAGATTCGTCTATACTCACATCATCGGTAATATAATATTCAACCCCCTGATGTAGGGCATGTGGTGACAACAGTGCATCCTGCTTTTCATTCAAGCGGATAGATTCGCCACTCATAGATAAATCCAACCATGGTGACATCAGGATTAAGCCGCTAGGCAGTGGCATTTTTTCATCACGTAACTTTAAACAGAGTGCTAATGCAAGATTTCCGCCACAAGAATCACCAGACAACGTAATATCCTTGGGTTGAATACCTTGCTGTAACATGTGTACATAGGCAGCAAACAGTGCGTTGAGTGCATAAGGAAATGGTTTTTCTGGGGCAAGCGGATAGTCAATATGAATCACTTGTGCCTTGGTGTATTTCACCAAATCACACATCAGACCACGATGGCTTTCCAAACCACCTAAAAAAAATGCCCCACCATGAATATGAAAAATCAACTGTGTTGGTTTTTCATAAGGATGTTTGATTTCTTCGCACGGCAGACCAGCCAGTGTTAATGATTTAAACTGTAAAGATGTATCAATAGGAAGGAGTTTGCTGGCGGGTGTGATGAGTTTGCGTAAAGTTTGAGCAGATAAACCTTGCCGACTAGGCAGATTAACTGTGGTTTTTAACAGGGTTTCTAAAGCATAGCATTTAAGTTTTTCGGAGAGTGGCATAAAATCAATCCATAAAAATGACCAATTATTCATGAAAAGAGTGTATATCATTACAATAAAAACAGAACTAAAAAATAAATATTTGTTATGATTTCGAGATGTCAATAGTAAAAGTGGACTTTGCAATGAAAAAATGGTCAATTGCCCTATTGGGGCTTGCGGTAATGGGCAATGCGTTTGCACTCGAGCTTGCGAATACACAATGGAAAACCATTGATGATGAAACAGGTAAACCCAAAGCATTACTTGAATTTAAAAAACAGAGTGATGGAACTTATACGGCAACAGTAAAAAAAGTACTTGATCCTAAGGCAAATAAAGTTTGCGGTAAATGTTCGGGGGCACAGCAGGGTAAACCTGTTGAAGGTTTGGTTGTCGTACACAATCTAAAGGCGGAGTCTGCTAGCAAGTTTGAAGGTGGTACGATTCTTGATCCAAAATCAGGCAAAACCTATAAAATGAAAGCTGAGGCATCACCAGATGGTCAGCGTTTACAAGTAAGAGGTTATATTGGGGTTGCTGCACTAGGTCGTAACCAGACTTGGCAGCGAGCACAATAAACCAGCATCGGACACAGGGCGTAAATATTACGCCCTGTGTTATTTTTAGGTGAGTTGTTGGTAGTGTTCTGCATCAAAACCAATCACTAACCCTTGTGCTGTTTCCAATACAGGACGTTTAATCATGCTGGGGTGATTGATCAGTGTTTCTATCAATTGGGCTTGATTTTGCAGTGCATACGCTTGCTGTTCGGGAGATAGTTTTTTCCACGTTGTACCTTTCTTATTTAAAATGAGGTCTTGCCCAGCCTGTTCTAACCATGCTTGGAGTTTGTCCGCAGTCATCCCCTGTTTTTTATAATCATGAAATTCATACGCTAAGCCTTGTGCATCTAGGGCTGTAAAGGCTTTTTTCATACTGTTGCAGTTTTTAATGCCATAGATTTTTAACATATCGTCATGTCCTAAAGTAAATTGTGTTGCTGTGCTTCAATCACGGGGGGTAATGGCACATTCAGGCTGGTGAGAATTTCTCGTTCCACTAAGCGAACAATGGAGTCCAGAGGCAAATCATTTTCCTGTATTCCGAAAGGTTCTTCAATTTGTGCACTCAGTTCATCCAGTCCTAAAAATAGATAAGCTAATAAGCCAACCAAAATGGGGGTAAAAAGTCCCATAATTTCGCCTAGGCTAAAAGGCAACATAAAACAAAAACAATAAACCGCCCGATGCAATAATACGGAATAGGAATAGGGTAAAGGTGTACTGGCGATTCGGTCACAGCCAGCTTGAATATTGCCTAATTCCACAACATGATGATGTAGGGTGCTATAGACAATATCACTGATTTCATGGGTTTTTAGAGCTTCAATCAGGCTTTTTTGGATCTGTTCTAAGGTGTATTGAGCGGCATTGATGTGATTGTTCAATTGTTCGATATTGTCAGGGTGTGTGCCGTAAGCAATCAGTTGTGTTGGATTGGCGGTTTGTTGGCGTAGTCGGTCACGTAACAGGTTACTAAAAACGATTAACTGGTACAAAATGCGTTCTCGGCGGCTATCGCTGAGTACGTAAGTATCACGGACAAGATGTCGGGTATTGGCAATGAGTGCACCCCATAATTTGCGTGCTTCCCACCAGCGTTCATAGCAGGCAGAATTTCGAAAGCCTAAAAAATAGAAAGAATGACCCCAAAAATGGTAAATCCAATCGTGGGGACGGCAGGAATGGCAAAAAAATGATAATAGGATAATGCTGCCAAAATTGCAGCACAAGACATAATCAAGAGCAAAGCAGGCAGAATTTTGGGTAGGATTGTACCGTGCCATGCGAATAATAGCAGAAAAGTATTGCGTTTATCTCGAACAATCATAAAGTCATCTGTGTGCCGAACGTCTGCTTGAGAGTTTACACAATTTGTGTGGCGTAGAAAAATAGTGGCAGGCTAAAGTTTGAAAGTAGGGCATATACGATAAAATCGTCAGAAAATGCATAGTTTGGCAAAAATCCGCTTGCGTTACTAGACTTTAGCATTACAATTAATTTCTTATTTTCTGAACATTTGATAAACACTCGTGACAGACCTTTATTCAAAACCCCGACATATCATGATGATGGCTGCTGGCACTGGTGGACATGTGTTTCCAGCGTTGGCAGTGGCAAAAGAATTACAGTGTCGAGGTCATCAGGTGTCATGGTTGGCAACGCCTACTGGAATGGAAAATAGATTATTAAAACAACATGATATTGCAATTTATCAGATTAATATTCAAGGGGTGCGAGGCAATGGGCTGCTGCGTAAGCTCACCGCACCATTTAAAATAATGGTGGCAACCTTGGCCGCCATGCGATTGATGAAGTCTTTGCAAATTGATGCCGTGGCTGGTTTTGGTGGTTATGTATCAGGGCCTGGTGGATTGGCGGCACGTTTGTTAGGGATTCCTGTATTGATTCATGAGCAGAATGCGGTTGCAGGTTTTACCAATACGCAATTGGCACGGATTGCCAAAACAGTCTGTCAGGCATTCCCCAAAACCTTTGCTGTACACAACAAGATTGTGACCACAGGCAATCCAGTACGGCAGGACATTTGCCAGATTGCTGCCCCAGAACAACGTTATGCTGCACGGCAAGACCATCAACAAACCTTAAAAATTCTCATTGTAGGTGGTTCGCTCGGTGCACAGGCACTCAATGAACGGATTCCTACAGCGTTGGCTGCCTTAAATATTCCTTTGTCCATTTATCATCAATGCGGTCAGCAACAAGTGGAAGCGACGACCCAGCGTTATGCAGATTTAAGCAAAGTCGAAGGTTTTAGCGTTGAAGTGGCAGCATTTATTGACGATATGGCACAAGCGTATCGTGAAGCAGATGTGGTGATTTGTCGGGCAGGTGCATTGACGGTAACGGAAATTGCTACGGCTGGGGTTGCTGCCATTTTTATACCGCTACCGAGTGCTGTCGATGATCATCAAACCGCCAATGCCCATTATCTTGCCGATGTGGGTGCAGCCAAAATTTGCCTACAAGCCAGTATGACTTCACAAAGCCTTGCAGATGTTTTACAGCCATTAATGAATCGCCAAGTTTTGCTTGATATGGCGGTGAAAGCACGTCAGCAAGCCCAAATACACGCCACTGCACAGGTTGCAGATTTAATTGAACGATTATAATAGAGATAGCTCATGTCCACATCACAGATTAGCCCAGCACAAGCCAAGCAGTTGATTAAAATTCCAGAAATGCGTCGCATTAAGCATATTCATTTTGTGGGTATTGGTGGTGCGGGGATGTGTGGTATTGCCGAAGTATTAAAAAACCAAGGTTATCACGTGTCTGGTTCAGACATTAAAACTTCAAAAACCACGGCACAACTCGAAGACAATGGCATTAAGGTCTATATTGGACATGCTGCACAAAATATTGCCCATGCAAATGTGCTGGTGGTTTCTACAGCGATTGATGCGGATAATCCAGAGATCAAAGCGGCATTGGAGCATCGTATTCCTGTGGTACGTCGTGCTGAAATGTTGGGTGAGTTAATGCGTTATCGCCATGGTATTGCGGTTGCAGGTACACATGGTAAGACCACAACCACTAGCTTACTCACCTGTATGTTGGCAGAAGAAAATCTTGATCCAACCTATGTGATTGGAGGCTTACTCAATCGTACAGGAGTGAATGCGGCACTCGGTGCGAGTCGTTATATCGTGGCGGAAGCCGATGAATCCGATGCGTCATTTTTATATTTAGAGCCGATGGCGGCAATTGTGACCAATATTGATGCGGATCACATGGATACTTATGGTGGTAGCTTCGATGTACTCAAAGATACATTTGTGCAATTTTTGCAAAAATTGCCGTTCTATGGATTGGCGGTTGTCTGCGGTGATGATGCCAATATCCGTGAAATTATGCCAAGGATTGCACGTCCGATTTTGACCTATGGTTTTGATGAAGATAATGATATTCGTGCGGTTGATGTTGAGCAGGACGGTATGCGTTCACATTTCACAGTATTACGTAAAGAGCGTGAGCCACTGCGATTAACCATCAACCAACCTGGTGTACATAATATTTTAAATGCCTTGGCAGCGATTGGCGTGGCTACCGATGAGGGTGTTTCAGATGCTGCAATTGCACGTGCATTGGCTGGTTTTAGTGGTGTAGGTCGTCGCTTTCAGGTACAGGGTGAATTTGCTCTCGGTGTGGGTAATGTCAAACTGGTGGATGATTATGGACATCATCCCAAAGAAGTGGAAGCCACCATTAAAGCAGCACGTGCCAGCCATCCAGATCGCCGTTTGGTGATGTTATTTCAGCCGCATCGTTATAGTCGTACAAGGGATTGTTTCGATGATTTTGTCGAAGTATTGTCTAAAGTTGATGTGTTGTTATTGATGGAAGTGTATGCCGCAGGTGAAAAACCCATTGTGGGTGCAGATAGTCGTACCTTGGCACGTAGTTTACGTTTACGTGGTCAGGTTGAGCCTATTGTGATTGATCCAGTTGATAGTCAATTACCAAGTATATTAAAGAATTTGTTACAAGCGAATGATCTTTTACTTACACAAGGTGCAGGTAATGTCGGTGCAGTTTCAGTAGAATTGGCACAGCATAATTTGTATTTGTAAATTTTATTTTTGATGATTAAGGAATACACCGTGACACAGGTGCAGGAAAAGTTTGGAAAAGTAGCGGTTTTATTTGGTGGTAAATCGGCAGAACGTCAAGTGTCTTTGAATAGTGGGCAGGCGGTACTGGATGCTTTGTTGCGTTCTGGTGTAGATGCCGAAGCCTTTGATCCACTGACAACCAGTGTCACAGAGCTGACGAAGTATGACCGTGCTTTTATTGTATTGCATGGTCGTGGGGGCGAAGATGGGCAGATTCAGGGTGTTCTGGAATGGTTAAATATCCCTTATACAGGCACAGGCGTACAGGGTTCTGCCATCGGTATGGATAAAGTCAAGACCAAACAAATCTGGCAAGGCAGTGATTTACCCACTGCCCCCTATCGTTTGATTTCTGGACAAAGTGATTTTGCTCAAGTGGCACAGGATTTAAGTTTTCCTGTGATTATCAAGCCTGTACATGAGGGCTCAAGTATCGGGATGAGCAAGGTTGAAAAGCTGCAAGACTTTGATCATGCCTTATCTAAAGCATGTGCACATGATTCAATTGTCATGGCAGAAAAATGGATTACAGGACGAGAGTTCACAGTAGTCATTTTAGGTGATGAAGCATTGCCTGTGATTCGCTTGCAGCCGCCAGAAGATGTGGCATTTTATGATTATGATGCCAAGTATAAACGTAATGATACTACCTATGGGATTCCTTCTGGGTTATCAGAGCAGGAAGAAAAAACTTTGCAACAACTTGCTTTAAGAGCATTTCAGGCGGTAGGTGCATCGGGTTGGGGACGTATAGATGCCATGCAGGATGAGCAGGGCAAGTTTTGGCTATTGGAAGTCAATACTGTACCAGGTATGACCGACCATTCACTCGTGCCTAAAGCAGCACAAGCAGTGGGTTATAGTTTTGATCAATTATGTTTGACAATTTTGGCACAAACTCTGAACTAAGAAGCATATTATATGGCACAGCTTCCTGTATCATTGCGTCAGCGTAAAGCAGCGACGACATCTATACACGATAAGCCACCTACACGAATGACACAGGTCTTGGCGTGGGGAAGTTGGCTGTTGCTGATCTTGGCATGTGCAGCACTCATTTTTGGCGTGTATGCTCTGCATAAACGTATGCAGCAGGCAGAAATGGCTCATCTTTATATTGTGGGTGTGCCTGTGGCAGAACAGCAAAAACTTGCTGAAGTGGTGCAGCAGGAGATACAAGGGAGTTATTTTACCATTGATTTGGAAAATATCCGTGATCGTGCTTTGCGTCCGTCATGGGTGGACAATGTGGTGATTTCACGTGCATGGCCAGATTCGGTGGTGATGCGAGTGACCCCTAAACATGCGATTGCTCGCTGGGGTACAGGACGATTGCTCAGTGATGATGGTCTGGTTTTTCAGCCCATACAGATTGGTCATACGACGCATCTGCCACTTTTGCATGGGCCTGTGAGCCAGTCTCGTGAAATGATGAGTAAATATCGTGATATTAGCCAGATGTTTGAACCCATAAATTTACGCTTAAAAGAGTTATATTTAACCGAGCGTATGACGTGGTTTATGCAGTTTGATAGTGGGCTACGGATTATCGTAGATCAGGATCAGACGATGAGTAAATTACAGCGTTTGCAGACACTATCCAAGCAGGATTTACAGCAGGTTTGGTCACAGATTGCAGCGATTGACTTGCGTTATCGTAATGGTTTGGCCATTCAATGGAAAAATGGTCAGCCGCCTAAAATGTTAAATGGTCAGTTCGTTATGGCAGAACCTTTGATGACAACAGTGCCTACTGCACCAGTACCTTAGGGATAGCATGATATTGAACAGGAAATTTTGTGGTTTTAACAATATAAATGGTAAAAACAATGAGTGAAGTTGTGCCGCAATCGGTTGTGGCGATTGATATTGGAACACATAAAGTGTCAGTATTAATTGGCGAAGTACATGCCCCAGATCAGATTGAAGTCACGGGGATGGCTTATGTACGCAATCGTGGCATGAGCAAAGGCAAAATAGTCAGTCTTGAAAAAGTCGTGTCTGCGATTAAAAATGCCGTACAAGAAGCCGAAGATATGGCAGAGTGTCGGGTCAATAGTGCATGGGTTGCCATTCCTAGTACCGAATTACGGAGTTTTTATGCAGTCGGTCGTGCACCAGTATTAAACTCAGAACAAACCATTACCACCAATGAGCTGGTGCGTGCATTGGAGTTGGCAAAGACCAGTCATATTACAACAGATTACTATTTAACCAATGCGGTGCCTTTAGGTTTTGCAGTGGATGATAGTGATGAGTGGGTACAAAATCCGATAGGTTTGTCGGCACAAAGTGTCACTGGGCATTATCAACTGATGATGTTACCGATTAGCACCATGCAAAATTTGGATAAAGCCTTAAAGAATGCAGGCATTGGTGTAGAAAAAATGGTGATTTCTACACTGGCAACCTCGGAAGCCAGCCTGCTCAAAGATGAAAAAGAATATGGGGTCTGTCTGATTGATATTGGTGCAGGAACGAGTAATATAGGTGTCTATTTTGGTGGTCATCTTGCGTTTAGTAGCACTTTACCGCTAGGCGGCGAACATGTGACACGTGATATTGCTGCGGTTTTACAAACCACCACAGAAGAAGCTGAACGTTTAAAGACTTTGCATGGCTGTGTCGATCATCAAGTGATTAAACCTGATCACATGATTCAGGTACAAACCACGGATGGTACACAGACGATTAGTCGTATTGAGCTGGCAGATATTATCGTGGCACGTTATGAAGATATTTTTGACCGTATTCGTAATATATTGGAAGCCAATGGCGTGCTTACAGGATTATATCATGGCGTAGTATTGACAGGTGATGCCATACAGATTGAAGGTGCTGTGACGCTTGCTCGCCGTAAACTGGGCGTATCGGCACATCTAGGTAATCCACCATTACAAGTCTATGCCAAGGATGACATGTTGCCTGTTTTACGTCGCTCACTTTATACCACAGCCAGTGGTTTGTTAATATTTAGCCAAAGTGAATTACAGCATAGCGTAACGCCACCAGAAGAACAGACACGTTCATTTTGGCAACGTATGATGGATGGTATTAATGACATACTCAATAAGTTAAAAAACTTATTCTAGGCATTTACTTCAGGTTTTTTGATTTGGCTGCATTGCTGTGTTTTATTTGTAATAAATTGACGTGTAAGCGTCACAAATTTAAAACAGCATGTTAATATTTAGGCAATTTTTTATCAAAGCAGTAGAAATATTGTCACTGCTATACATTTTGGAAGTCGGAAAGTCATGACAATCACATACTTGGAAGATCAGGATTCAGATAATAACGGTCAGGCACGTTTTACAGTATTTGGGGTTGGCGGTGGCGGTGGCAATGCTGTACAAAATATGGTTGAGCAGAAGCTTGCAGGTGTAAAATTTGTTTGTGCTAATAGCGACAAGCAGGCACTTGACCGGATGGCAGCCCCTAATAAGGTACAGTTGGGCGAGCAACTGACACGTGGCTTGGGTGCAGGCGGAAAACCTGAAATCGGTCGTGGTGCGGCAGAAGAAAATCGTGAAGCGATTCGCCAACATCTTGAAGGCACAGACATGGTGTTTGTCACTGCAGGTATGGGTGGTGGTACGGGTACGGGTGGTGCACCTGTAGTCGCCGAAGTGGCGAAGGAAATGGGTATCTTGACGGTCGGTGTAGTGACTACACCATTTGATTTTGAACGTCGTGTCAAAAAAGCTGAAAAAGGTATTGAAGAATTAGAAAAATATGTAGATTCACTCATTATTATTCCAAATGACCGATTGCTTGAGGTCTATGGTGATATTTCGATGAAAGATGCCTACAAAAAAGCCGATGATGTGTTACTCAATGCAGTACGTAGTATTTTTGATTTGGTTGTTACTCCAGGATTAATTAACTTAGACTTCGCCGATCTTAAAACCACCATGAGTACTCGTGGTTATGCCATGATGGGAACAGCAACAGGTCGTGGTGAGCAGCGAGCTGAGCAGGCAGCCGAAATGGCGATTCGTAGCCCACTATTAGATAATGTCAATATCAAGAATGCCAAAGGCTTGTTGCTCAATATTACTGGCGGTGAAAATATGACTTTGAAGGAAGTCAAAACGATTGCCAATATTATTGGTCAAATTGTGGATGAAGATAATGAGCAATTTTTCTATGGTGCAGTCGTTGATCCAAATCTGGAGGACGAAATTCGTGTCACCGTAGTGGCTACAGGATTGACACGTAATATGGAACAACCAGTACCACAAGTTAAACCAACACCCACAGTGGCAGCAGTAACAGCACAACCACAGGCAGCAGCACAGGAGTTGGATGCAGATGATATTCCTGCAATCAACAAGCGTCAGCAGGGAGCAGTGGCTGCAACAGAGCCAGCAAGACCAGCTACTCCTGTAGCAAATCCTCGTCCAACACCGATGAGTATTCAAGATTATCTGCAAAATCAGCAGCGTAAATAAATGTCATTGTTCTCAAAAAAGGATAATAAGCAGTACTTGTTATCCTTTTTTTTGTTTGTTTAAATGAGAATGTATGCTAATTTAGGGCTTCGTCGTAAATTTGTAAATAAATATGTTAAAACAGCGAACCATAAAAAAACCTGTATATGCCAGTGGTATAGGCCTACATAG
>SSHE01000019.1 GCA_008017315.1 Acinetobacter sp. | reverse complement strand
TTGCAACAGGCACAAATTACCAAAAAAGAAACCTCACTGATTATTGTTGATATTGATGATTTTAAAAAAATTAATGACCAATATGGGCATCAACAAGGTGATTTGGCTATTCAGCATGTTGCAAATGTATTAAGAGATCATTTAAGAAGTAGTGATATTGTTGGGCGTTATGGTGGGGAAGAGTTTATCATTATGCTACCGTTTACCTCGATTGAGAATGCACAACAGATTGCAAAAATATGTCTTCAGGCATTGCAACGTCAGGGTTTGGCTATGGTGGATGAACAGACTTTATCTGTATGGGCAAGTTTTGGGGTGAGTAGTACTGCAAGTAGTGGTTTTGATTTTGCTGAATTATTTAGGCAGGCAGATAGAGCCTTGTATCATGCAAAAAGTAATGGCAAGAATCAGGTATCGACTGGAATAGTGTAATATGGGGTACAGATGAAATTAATTCAGACAAATGGGCAACCGCATTTTGGGCGTTTTTTGTATGCACCAGATGAGTTTAATCTTCAGGACTATCGTAACCCATTTTTGACCAAAAGCTGGCAACGAAAATTACGTTATAAAAAATTTAGCTTTGTGGCAATTCAACATCAGCATTATAGTATTGGTTTTGCTATTGTAGATTTGGCATGGGTTGGGCATGGTTTTTATTATTGTTATAATAGAAAAAATAAACAGTATATTCAATATGATGCAATTCAGCCATTGGCTTATAAAACTCAGTTACAGCATATTTCTGAGCAAAATGCACAAAACTTTTTTCAACATCGTCAAATCCAGATTGATGTGCGTAAAGGTGAAGATTATCGCAAAATTAAAATTAGCCATAAGAATCAGGTGTTATGTGAGGCACGTATTGATACCACATTTGGGCAGCCATTGTATATGTGTAGTCCTACTGGGGTTCGAGGTTGGACATTTACCCATAAGTCTATGGCGTTGAATTTGCAAGGACATTTTTATGCCGAAGGGCAGCAAATTGCTTTTGATGAACATAGTTTGGTGATGCTAGATGATAGTTGTGGCTTTTTGCGTCCAGAAACGGAGTGGTTTTGGTTGTCTAGTCAAAACTGGATTGATGGTAAAAAAGTCGGTATTAATCTTGCGAGTGGTGTGAATGAAAGCTGTGGTAATGAAAATTGTCTGTGGGTGGACGGACAATTATATGCACTTTCGGATGTGATTTTTCAGCCATTAGATGAACAAACTTGGAGAGTTTATAGTCTGGATGGTCAGGTGGAATTGCAGGCTAAAACTTCATGGCGGCGTTATGAGCATGTTAATGTCGGTGTAATGGCGAGTCAGTTTAGTCAATGGATTACCAGCATAGAAGGGAGAATTACCATTGCAGGGCAGGTGCAGTTTTTTCGGGAACATTATGCCTTGCTGGAACAGCATTATGCGAAATGGTAAAAAAGGGCGATTAAATCGCCCCAAGATGAATGAATGTGTTTAGAGTGCTGCTTGCCAGAATGCTTCGCCTGCGACAATTGGGTCGTTGGTTGTTTCCATGGTTTCTACCCATACTGGGTATTGTCGAATAATAGGGTGTTGATTTGGATGAAAATCTGGTTTAAACCAATCTAAGTATTCCTTTCTTCTAGCGGTGAGAATGCCTTGTCTGCCTAAAAACCATGGTAAGCCTTTGCGGAACATATTTAAACGCTCTCGTTTGGAAAAACCATCACATTTGAGCATGATATTGGCACGGTACATGGTCAGACTAAACATGAGGGCGGTAGTGAGTGCAAGGGTCATTTTACGTGTGGATTCAGGCACTTCACCAACCTGTTTCATGACATCAAATGCGACATCACGATGTTCCATTTCTTCAATGGCATGCCATGCAAATAGGGCACGGACAAAGGGATGAGCATCTTGAAGGGTATCTTTTCGACTATAAAATGTTTCTGCCATGAGTGCGGTAAGATGTTCGGCAGCAGCAGTCATGGCAATATTGTATTGCGGAGAGCGTTTGGTGAGCTCAAAGCGAAACATTGTTCTTAAACGCTTGGTAAATTGTTCTACAGGCATCCCTTGTTTAATCATTAAATGATTCATTTTGTCATGGGCAATGCCATGCTGTGCTTCTTGACGGATAAAGTCTGCAACACGTTTCTTTAAGTCTGGATCGGTAATTTTGTCACGAAATAAACGTACCGATTCTATAAAATAACGTTCGCCATCAGGGAAAGTTAAGCTTAGAGCATCAAACATACGAGTTTTAAACGCATCTCCACCAAACCAAAAACGAGGAATGTCATCAAGTTTAAAATCTAAATTGCTACGAACAACTGGATTTGCTTGATATTTTAGTTGTGCATTCATGTTGGAAATTCCATATTGTTGCGATATTGGGCTTAGTATGCAAAGAAAAGAGACAAATGTTTTGACATAAGCAGCCAATTTTTATACAAATAACGACATGAGGGAGAATATACATGTCGGTAAAACTCATTATAGGCTATTTACATCTGCTCAACCGTGTTGTACAGCATGAGCATATCTCTTTGTCTGAACGAGTTGGTGTGGAACTTTGGCAACATTTCCAAAATTGTTTAAGCAAGCCCACAGAGCACGAGTTGAATGCTGAGCAATATGTACTATTGCTTCGAGCGACTCAAGATTATTTTACTCGCCCTGTGGCATTTGTATTGGCGGAGTATGCGACTTTGCAAGATTTTGGTTTGATGGGTTATTTGGCATCAACCAGTTTGGATTTGCAGCAAGCCTTGGAATTATTGCAGCAATACTATCCATTGCTCTTTAAGCAAACCAATTTGGAGCAGTTGGTATTTAACCAGTTTAGTGATGAGATTCAAATTGCTTGGGGGGCAACTTATCCAGAATATCAGGAACTGTATGAATTAAATTTGGCGTTATTATTTAAAATTGCTCAATCTATTGTGCAGGATACTTTAGTTCCACCACAGTATGTACAATTGGGTTATATGCCACATTATGCACTTTATCAATATGAGCGTTTTTATGGATGTCAGATTGTGATCAAGGCGGGACAATATGCGATTTGTTTTCCGACCAAAATTTTGACAGCAAAAAGTATTGCTGCCGACCAACAGCTTAATCAGGTATTGTCCAGCCAAGCACAGCAATCATTGAAAGAGACGGCATCATTTGAATGGCAACAGCAGCAGTTTAAACAAAAAATTGTTCGTTTGCTCGAATTAGGCTTAAACCATTCTGAGCGTTTGCAAGGCTTTGTGGCACAACAGTTACATTGTTCAGAACGTACTTTGCAGCGTGATTTGAAGCAATATGATTTGAATTTTCAGGAAATTTTGGATGAATATCGTATGCAAAAAAGTATGCTGTATTTACAACAGGGGAAATCATTGGTGGAGATTGCGGAGCGATTAGATTATGCCGACCAAAGTGCGTTTGGGCGTGCCTTTAAGCGTTGGACAGGGCAAACACCAAGGCAATATAAAGAATCATAGTCTTAATATTACTTTGATAAAATACAACAGCGTGACGGTAAACAAAATATCGATCAGACATCGCAGTCCTGCATAAAAAACTGGTATGATTCAGACATTGTATTATTGTATTGAATTATTTATGCTTTGGTGAGTGAAGATGTGTTGTCAGAATACAAATAAGCTTGGTAAAAGATTTGGATTGAATACGATGATTTTGCCACATGATAGCCAGTGATTGATAGGAATGATATAAATTATGTCTCGTCTAGCGCAGCGTTTTGCCCAGTTAAAAGCACAGAATAAGAAGGCTCTGGTGAGTTACATTATGGCAGGAGATCCAAGCCCAGAGGTGACGGTATCATTGGTGCATGATATGGTTGCGGCAGGTGTTGATATTTTGGAAATCGGTTTGCCATTTTCCGATCCTATGGCAGATGGTCCTGTTATTGCACTTGCGGCTGAACGTGCTTTGGCAGGTGGCACAAGTACACTGGATGTGATGGCGATGGTGAAAGAATTTCGCCAAAAGGATCAGCAAACACCAGTGGTGTTGATGGGTTATCTCAATCCTGCCGAAGTGATTGGTTATGAAACCTTTATCAAAACAGCCCACGATGCAGGCGTAGATGGTTTGATTTTGGTGGATTTGCCACCCGAAGAAGCTGGAGAGTTTGACAAGATTCTTCGTCAATATGAGATGGATCAAATCTTCTTACTGGCTCCAACATCCACAGATGAACGTATCCAACATGTGATTCGGCAGGCACGTGGTTTTATTTATTATGTGTCATTAAAAGGTGTGACAGGTGCAGCCACATTGGATACTCAGTCGGCAGCTGAACGTATTGCCAAAATTAAACAATATACCGATTTACCTGTCGGTGTAGGTTTTGGCATTAGTGATGCAGCATCGGCAAAAGCCATGGGTGCAGTGGCGGATGCGGTGATTGTCGGGAGTGCTTTTGTCAAACTTTTTGCCAGTTTAAGCCCAGAACAAGCACATGTTGCGGTTGTCGAAAAAGTGCAGGAACTCAGAGCCGCATTGGACGAATTGTCATGAGCGAGATACAATCACTCTTGCAAGCAAGTAACTGGTTTGAGCGTCCAGTACCCAGTGTACATGTACCTGAAGAAAGTAAGAATAAACCCATTTTTACCGAGCCAACGATTGAATGTCCAGAGTGTCATGCTTTGGTGACACGTACGGCAATGTCATTTAATGCCTATGTTTGTCCGCAGTGTGATGAGCATCTTGCAATGAAACCAAGAGAGCGTTTGCATTGGTTTTTTGATCAAGTCAATCAGGAGTTGGGGCAGGAATTTACCGCCAAAGATCCATTGGGTTTTGTCGATAGCAAACCTTATGCCAAGCGTATGGAAGAAGCACAGCACAAAACTGGGGAAAGTGAAGCCTTGATTAGTATGCAGGGGACAATACAGGGCATACCCATGCTGGCAGTGGCGTTTAATTTTGAGTTTATGGGCGGTTCAATGGGGACAGTGGTTGGTGATCGCTTTGTACAGGCAGCCGAATTGGCTTTGACGCTGGGGCAGCCTTTAATTTGTTTTGCTGCTTCAGGCGGTGCACGTATGCAGGAAGGGATGTTATCTTTGATGCAAATGGCACGGACTGCGGCAGTGATTGAACGCTTACATCAAGCCAGTATTCCCTATATCGTGGTTTTAACCAATCCTGTGTATGGTGGTGTAACCGCCTCTTTGGCAATGCTGGGAGATGTGCATCTTGCCGAACCTAAAGCCATGATTGGTTTTGCTGGGAAAAGAGTAATTGAGCAAACAGTTCGGGAAAAACTGGATGAACCATTCCAACGTGCAGAATATTTGCTTGAGCATGGTGCGATAGACCAGATTGTCCATCGTCACGCATTAAGAGATACGATTTATCGTATTGTGAGTAAACTGATGAATTTACCTTGAGTCCAAAAGTGCCATTATCGACTGATTCATTACAAGCATGGTTGGATTACTGGACAACTGTTCATGTGACTGCTATTGATTTAGGGCTGGAGCGAGTGCTTCCTGTTGCACAGGCGTTGGATGTTTTGACACCAAATGCCAAGGTTTTTACGGTTGCAGGAACAAATGGTAAGGGTTCAACCACCACGACACTGGCGAGTATGTTACATGCTGCTGATTATCAAGTTGGACTATACCAATCACCGCATATTTTTAGCTTTAATGAACGTGTTCGTTTAAATGGGATTCAGGTTGATGATGCAACTTTAATTGCTGCCTTTGCACAAGTAGAGCAGGCACGTCAGCAATGTCAGCTCTCACTGTCTTTTTTTGAAGCGACAACCTTGGCCGCATTTTATATTTTTAAACAGCAAGGCTGTAATGTTTGGGTGTTGGAAGTGGGGTTGGGTGGTCGTCTGGATGTAGTGAATATTATTGACCCTGATGTCGCTGTCATTACCAATATTGGGTTGGATCATGTCGATTGGCTGGGTGATAGTATTGAAAAAATTGCCTATGAAAAAGCAGGCATTATCCGTCCGCATATCCCTGTGATTTTTGCAGGAGCACAGGATTTACCTCAGGCGATTGCTGATAAAGTGGTACAAGAGCACGCAACGCTATATCAATATCAACAAGATTATTTTATCCATTTGAATGAGCAAGATTGGCAACTGGCAACATCGGCTTTGACCTTAAATTTGCCACATGGGCAATTGGCACAGATGAATCAGGCTGCCGCCGTCATGGCGATTTTGGCAAGTGGTTTACAGGTCACACAGATGCAGCTTGCACAAGGGATTCGGGCGGCACAATTGGCAGGGCGTTTTGAAGTACGTGAGTTTCGAGGGCGACGGATTGTTCTGGATGTGGCACATAATCCACATGGGGTGATGTTTCTGCAGCAACAATTGGCATTGTATTTACAAAAAAATCCTGAAATTCAACGTGTTTACGCCGTATTTTCCATGTTGGAGGATAAAGATATTCAGGGGGTTGTGCAATTGCTCACAGATACAGTAGAGAAGTGGTATATTGCACCATTGCATGTTGTGCGAGCATGTTCTATTACATGGCTACAGGATCAGCTTGTAGGGCAGGATGTGTCTGTATCGGCATCTATACAACAGAGTTTTGTACAGGCGTTACAACAGGCATCACAGCAGGATTTGATTTTAGTCTGTGGTTCTTTTCATACATTGGAAGCTGTTTGGGAGTATTTGTTAAATGGCAATGAATAATAAACAGCGTCTTTTAGGTGGTATTGTTTTATTGGGTGGTGGGGTATTACTTGCTGCCGTGCTATTAAAAGTACAAGATAATGCGGAACAATCCGTAGCATTACCTGCGGTAGTACAATCCGTACAGCCACAAACTGTACAGGCAGAACCTGCATCGGCAACGATGCCAACCTATGATTTACAACCTTTGGCAGTGGATGTTGCAACAGAACAGCGTTTACTGGAAGAGCAGCGTAAAGCACGTGAAAAAGCTGTAGCGGAGCAGGAGCGTCGTGCGGCTGAATATCTGGCGATGCAGCAACAGGCAGAAGCAGAAGCTGCACGCAAAGCTGCCGAAGAACATGCGGCGATTCTGGCACGTCGTCAGGGACAAATGCAAAGTTCGGACAATATTCCGCCTGAATTGGTTGAGGATGAAAAAACCAAACAAGATACGATAGCCAAGCGTAAAGCCGATGACGAAGCTAAGGCCAAAAAAGAAGCAGAAGCCAAACGCAAAGCCGATGACGAAGCTAAGGCCAAAAAAGAAGCAGAAGCCAAACGCAAAGCCGATGACGAAGCTAAAGCCAAAAAAGAAGCAGAAGCCAAACGCAAAGCTGATGATGAAGCCAAAGCCAAATTAAAAGTAGAAGCAGAAGCGAAAAAGAAAAAAGAGGCTGAAAAAGCACGTGATTTATTGGAAAATGGTGATAAAAATTGGATGGTTCAGGTTGCTTTGGCAGCAAATCAAGCCAATGCAGATGCTATTACGGCTAAATTACAAGCAAAAGGCTATAAAGTGACACAGAGTAAAACCAGTAAAGGTGTGCGGATTATGGTCAAGCCAGCAGGCAAAGATCGTGAAGCCGCCGATGCGATTCGCAAGAAAATTAATGCGGATGAAAGCCTGAATATGAAAGGTTCTTGGGTGATTGATTGGGTGCCTTTAGAGCAGCGTTAATATTTCACGGATTCTTGCAAAAATGAAAAACCTCTTGCGGAAAACAAGAGGTTTTTTTATCAGGGTGATAAGCCTTATTTATTCGGCTGTGGGGTTAAACGTAAATAAGGTTTCACTGCATTATAGCCTTTCGGGAAACGCTGTTTGAGTTCGGCTTCATCTTTAATTGAAGGCACAATCACCACATCATCACCATCCTGCCAATTTGCAGGTGTAGCGACTTTATAATTATCGGTCAATTGTAGCGAATCCACGACACGTAATACCTCATGAAAATTACGACCCGTTGACGCTGGGTAAGTAATGATTAAGCGTACTTTTTTATTTGGATCAATAATCACCAGTGAGCGTACAGTCAAAGTTTCACTCGCATTGGGGTGGATAAAGCCATATAATTCAGATACCTTGCGATCCGCATCGGCAAGAATCGGGAAGTTTACCGTGGTGTCTTGGGTTTCATTGATATCGCAAATCCAACCTTTGTGGGATTCGACATCATCAACAGAAAGTGCAATTGCTTTGACATTACGCTGGGCAAATTCATCTTTAAGTTTGGCAGTAAAACCGAGTTCTGTGGTACATACAGGGGTATAGTCGGCAGGGTGAGAGAATAAAATCCCCCAGCTATCGCCTAAATAATCATAAAAATTAATCAGACCTTCGCTAGACTGCTGGTCAAAGTTTGGTGCGATATCGCCAAGGCGTAATGTCATTTGTTGTATCCTCTTTTGGGTGAATTTATGCTTAATACTATGCACCGAATCTTTAGTAATGAAAAGTGAAGTTTTTATATTTTCTTATCACTAAAATTCATAAGGTGGAAATGCGTGTGTTGTAATGTCTTTATCGTGTAATTTTTTTGGTTTTATCGCCGAAAAAAGATCAAAAGTCGTCGATTAGCCCTTGTACTTCGCATTTCTATCCTCATAATATTCGATAGATCATTTTTCATGTTGAAAATAACGTATTTTTGGATTTTTAGAGAGCTATATTCATGTTGGCAAGTCTGGTCGGAGGTATCTTCGGTACAAAAAATGAGCGTGAGCTCAAAAGAATGCGTAAAATTGTAGAACAAATTAACGCTCTTGAACCGTCGGTATCTAGTTTAAGCGATGCAGGCTTAACTGCAAAAACTCAGGAATTTAAAGAGCGTTACCAAAAAGGCGAATCGCTGAATAAGTTGTTGCCAGAAGCCTTTGCGGTCTGTCGTGAAGCATCGAAACGTGTCATGGGGATGCGTCATTACGACGTGCAGTTGATTGGTGGGATTACCCTGCATGAGGGTAAAATTGCCGAAATGCGTACAGGTGAGGGTAAAACCCTGATGGCGACATTGGCATGTTATCTTAATGCCTTAAGTGGTGATGGGGTGCATGTCATTACCGTGAATGACTATCTGGCACAGCGTGATGCGGAATTGAATCGTCCATTATTTGAGTTTTTAGGTTTAAGCGTGGGAACGATTTATTCCATGCAGGCTGCATTTGAAAAGACTCAAGCGTATCAATCTGATATTACCTACGGTACCAACAACGAATTCGGTTTTGATTATCTGCGTGACAATATGGTGTTTTCGGCTGCTGAAATTAAGCAGCGTGGTTTGCCTTATGCCATTATTGATGAGGTCGATTCGATTTTGATTGATGAAGCACGCACCCCACTGATTATTTCGGGGCAGAGTGAAGATTCATCCCAATTATATCAATTGATGAACAGTATTCCACCCACATTGACCCTACAAAAAGAAGAGAAAGTACCTGATGGTGGTCATTTTTGGATTGATGAAAAACAGCGTTCAATTGAAATTAGTGAAGCTGGTTTTGAGACCATTGAAGAAAAATTGATTCACATGGGCTTATTGGCAGAAGGTGAGAGTTTATATTCAGCCAATAATTTGAACTTGTTGCATCATGTGACCGCAGCGATTCGTGCCCATTATCTCTATCAAAAAAATGTACAGTATATCATTGGATTAAATCCGCAATCTGGTAAGCAAGAAGTCATCATTGTTGATGAAAGTACAGGGCGTACCATGCCAGGTCGTCGCTGGTCTGAAGGTTTGCATCAGGCGGTTGAAGCCAAAGAGGGCATGGAAATCCAGCCTGAAAACCAAACCATGGCAACCACAACATTCCAGAACTACTTCCGTATTTATCGTAAATTGTCAGGTATGACAGGTACAGCCGATACCGAAGCGGCTGAAATGAAAGAAATTTATGGTCTGGATGTGGTATTGATTCCGACGCATCGTCCAATGGTGCGTAAAGATTTGAATGATTTAATTTATTTAACCAAACAAGGTAAGTATAAGGCGATTATTCAAGAAATTCTAAGTGTGCGTGAAGCAGGTGTTGCCCCAATTCTGATTGGTACAGCAACGATTGAGGCGAGTGAAATTCTATCGGATGAACTGACCAAAGCAGGCATTCATCATGAAGTGTTGAATGCCAAACAACATGAGCGTGAAGCGGATATTATTGCACAAGCAGGTAGCCCAAATGCAGTGACCATTGCCACCAATATGGCAGGTCGTGGTACGGACATTTTACTTGGTGGTAACTGGCGTGCCAAACTTGCTCAATTAGAGAATCCAACAGAGCAAGATGAGCATCATTTGGAAGCGGAATGGCGTGAAAATAATAAGGCAGTTTTAGAAGCGGGTGGTTTGCATATCATTGGTTCAGAACGACATGAATCTCGTCGTATTGATAACCAGTTGCGTGGCCGTGCAGGTCGTCAGGGTGACCCTGGTGTATCTCGCTTTTATCTCTCGCTTGAAGATGACTTGATGCGGATTTTCGCAGGCGATAGAGTCGTGAGCATGATGCGTGCGATGGGCTTAAAAGAAGATGAAGCGATTGAGCATAAAATGGTGTCACGTTCCATTGAAAATGCCCAACGTAAAGTAGAATCTCGTAACTTTGATATTCGTAAAAACTTATTAAAATACGATGATGTCAATAATGAGCAGCGTAAAATTGTTTATAGACAGCGTAACGAAATCCTGACGGAAGCGACTTTGCAGGCAGGTATTGAGGAAATGCACCGTGAAGTGATGAAAGGCATGATTGCCAACTTTATTCCACCTGAGTCGATTCATGACCAATGGGATATTGAGGGTTTAGAAAATGCGTTACGTCAAGATTTGAATATGGTCTTACCTGTATCGACATGGCTGGCAGAAAATCGTCGTTTGGATGAAGAAGGGATTGTCGAACGTATTACCGATGAAGTGCTTGAACGTTATCGTGGTCGTCGTGTACAGATGGGGATTGATTCTGCGGCAATGCTAGAGCGTCACTTCATGTTGCAATCGCTAGATAAGCACTGGAAAGAGCATCTTGCGGCAATGGACTATCTACGTCAAGGGATTCATTTGCGTGGTTATGCACAGAAAAATCCAGAACAGGAATACAAAAAAGAAGCCTTTAATTTATTCGTCAATATGCTTGGCGTAGTGCGAGCTGACGTGGTGACGGATTTATCCCGAGTACACGTGCCATCGCCTGAAGAATTAGCCGAACTAGAAGCCCAACAGCAGCAACAGACAGAAGCCATGCATTTGTCTTTTGAACATAATGATGTAGATGGTTTGACAGGTGAAATCACTCAAAATGTGGAAGAAGCAGCTACACAATATGTTGCAGCACCAGCCAGTCGTAATGCACCATGCCCATGTGGTTCTGGACTTAAATACAAACAGTGCCATGGTAAAATATAAAGATACAAAAGGTCGTCGATAGAGGCGACTTTTTGCCAAAAAATATTTTATGCTACTTGTAAGAATGAAAGGATATTGAAATGAAAAAGATGATTCAAAGTGTATTATTGCTGACAACGACAGTCGGCATGGCTGCATTTGCAGAAGAAACAGTATTGCAACCGATAAAAGTAAGTGCTGCAACGGCACAAGCAGCGATCACTGCCCCAACTGTGGATGCCAATCAAAAAGGTGGAACAACCGTTTTGGTGAGTCCACGTACAGGAATGCGTTATAGTTTGACCAATCCTGCAAATCGTAAGGTGATTTTTCAGACCGAAGCTCTAGCTCCTGTGACTGCACAAAATGTGAGCCGTATTCGTGCAAGTAACCCTGCATTATCTGAACAAAGTCAGCAACAAGCAGAAAAAGCCTTGTTGGACATGGTGGGTATTGTTGTGCCAGTCGTCGAGCCTATGACAGTAGAAGCTCAGACAGCGACGGCAAATTAATCCCAATTGATGATTGAATAATTAAGGTTTTTTTATGGCAGTTGGTGATGTATCTTTTCCAAACATGTGGAATGTGGCAGGTATAAAAATAGGCAGTAGCGAAGCGTATGTACGCTATGCAAACCGTCGTGATTTAGTCATTTTTGAGATTGTACAAGGGGCGAGTGTTGCAGGTGTATTTACCCAAAGTGCCTTTGCAGCTGCACCTGTTCTGCTGTGTAAAGAACATCTGGCTCAAAGCAGTCTGGAACAACAGCCTCGTTATCTTATCATCAATACAGGTAATGCCAATGCAGCGACAGGCGAAATTGGTTTGCAAAATGCACAAAAAACCTGTGCTAAATTGGCGGAATTAACGGGTGTACACACCCATCAGATTTTACCATTTTCAACAGGGGTGATAGGTGAACAGCTTCCGATTGAACGTGTGTTAAAGGGTATTCAGCCAGCATTAGATAGCCTCAATGAAACCAGTTGGCAAGATGCAGCACATGGCATCATGACCACCGATACTATTCCCAAAGGTGCATCAGAACAGTTTGAACTGGATGGTATCACCTATACCATGACAGGGATTAGTAAAGGTGCTGGCATGATTCGCCCCAATATGGCGACCATGCTGAGTTTTGTGGCAACTGATGCTCCGATTAGCCATGAATTGGTACAAAGCCTATTGCAAACGACGGTTAAGCAGTCCTTTAACCGCATTACCATTGATGGTGATACTTCAACCAACGATTCCTGTATTTTTATTGCGACAGGTTTGGCTGGTGGTCAGATTATTCAGTTTAGTGATGATGCACGTTATCAACACGTGTTAGATGTACTTACACGTATCATGCAACGTCTAGCACAATTGATTGTGCGTGATGGTGAGGGTGCAACCAAATTCATTACCGTCAAGGTTGAAGGTGGAGAGAATACACAAGAATGTTGTGATGTGGCGTATAGTGTTGCTGAATCTCCACTGATTAAAACTGCTTTGTTTGCATCTGACCCGAATTGGGGGCGGATTGTCATGGCGATAGGTAAAGCAGGTGTGCCCAATCTGGACAGTAGCCGAGTGCAAGTCTGGTTAGGTGATGTACAAATTTGCCTAAATGGCGGTGCAAACCCTGATTATACCGAAGCGGCAGGGGCGGCGGTGATGGCAGAAAAAGAAATTACCATTCGTATTGATTTAGGGCGAGGTACAGCACAAGATACCGTCTATACCTGCGATTTCTCTTATGATTATGTCAAGATTAATGCGGATTATCGGTCTTAAATAGTATTTTTCGCATACAATACCTTAAAGCCATGACTATCTAGTATAGTCTGGCACTGTCCAAAGCTTTGCTCAATCAATAGTGGATAATTTAAAAAACGATTCGCCACGATCCATAGCTCGCCTTGTGGTTGCAAATGTTGCTTGGCAAAGTGGCAAAGATTTTCACTGGCTTGATAATGCGTCTGTACCCCTTGATGGAAGGGTGGGTTACTGACAATTGCATCAAATTGTTGTTGTATATCTTG
>SSHE01000030.1 GCA_008017315.1 Acinetobacter sp. | reverse complement strand
TTGGACATGACAATACAACAAATGGTAGTTTCAACGTTGCTGTGGGTGCATCAAATAGTGTTATCGGTGCTGAAGGTACTGCTGTCGGGAATAGCATTACAATTAATGGAGCGAATGGCACGTCGGTCGGTGGACACAATATCGTCAATGGTACTCAATCAAGCTCTTTCGGTGACTTCGCTTGGACTAGTGGCGACCGTGCTACAGCAATCGGTAGTGAATCTTGGGCAAATGCTGATGATTCTACTGCACTCGGTTACAATGCACAAACAACAGGTGCAAACTCAGTTGTACTAGGTGCACAAACCCAAAATACCGAAGATAATGTTGTGGCTATCGGTAATCGTAAACTGACACAAGTGGCAAATGGCGTAAATGCAAGCGATGCAGTGAATAAATCACAATTAGACACAGCGATAGCGAGTATCACTGCCACTGCACTCACCAATACCGCACCAGATGCTGGCGGAAATGGACTTGCAGTTGGTCGGAACAATACCACAACATTCACGGACAATACTACTGTATATGGTCATGAGAATACTGTAAGCGGCGATCATGGTTACGTCTTTGCCAGTGAGTCTAACGTAACAGGCGAGGACAGTATTGCTGTCGGGCATTACGTCACAGTAAATGGCAACCGATCTATTGCTTTGGGTAGTGGCTCTAGTGCAACAGCAGATAATGCGATTGCGATTGGTCAAGGCTCTGTAGCAGATACCAGCGGTACAGTATCATTCGGTGCAGCAGGTGCAGAGCGTCGTTTGGTGAATGTCGCTGCTGGGGTTGCCGACACCGATGCAGTAAACGTCAGTCAATTAAATAATGTAGCAAGCACTGCCGCCAGCTATACTGATAGTCGAGTGGCTGCCGAAGCAGCAAATCGCCAAGCAGCGGATAATGCCTTGCAAAACAACATCAATGCAGAAGCGTCAGCTCGCCAAGCAGCAGATACTACTTTGCAAAACAACATCAATGCAGAAGCTGATACACGTGCCAAAGCGGATGCAGCGTTAAATACTCGTGTTGATACAGAAACAGCAGAGCGTAAAGCAGCAGATACCACTTTGCAAAACAACATCAATGCAGAAGCTGATACACGTGCCAAAGCGGATGCAGCGTTAAATACTCGTGTTGATACAGAAGCGTCAGCTCGCCAAGCAGCAGATACCACTTTGCAAACCAACATCAATACAGAAGCGTCAGCTCGTCAAGCAGCAGATACAGCATTACAAACCAACATTGATACAGAAGCAGCCGCTCGTATCAAAGGTGATGAGCAAACTTTAGCAGCTGCAAATCGCTATACACAACAATCTGTACAAAAGTTAGAAAGCAAATACAAGGCGGCTGTTGCGTCTAGTATTGCGATTGCTTCCTTACCACAACCAACCGAAGCTGGCAAAAACATGGTCAGTTTTGGTTTAGGCACTTGGGAAAGTGAGCAAGGTATTGCTGTAGGTGTCAGTGGTGTTACGCCTGATAACAAATGGGTGTACAAAGCTGCAGGCTCTGGCAACAGCGAAAGTAAGTTTGGTGCTGGTGTATCTGTAGGCTACCAATGGTAATCGTTATTTACCTGTAAGACAAAAGCAAGTAAGACAAAATTAGCCACCATGTGTGGCTAATTTTAATTGGTACAGATATCAGCACTTACTGAACAGGATTTACCTTTTGAGCACTCACCATGTCCAATAGAATTTGTGCAGATTCTTGTACAAAAGCCTCTTCCTCTGGTAGTGGCGGGCGTTTTGCCTCTTTCATCTTGGCACGAGCTTCATTTCGTGCATCAATGGATGCTTGATAGCTTTCCCAGTTGGCATACGGTGTTTGCCCTGTCGCTTTACGCCGTTCATTTTCTGCGGTTAGCGTTTGTTGTTCAATCGCATGGATTTCGGCTTTACGCTGTGTGATATCCAGTATCACTTTTTTCTCATCGGCAGTTTTTTTGGCAAGTCCAATATATTTATCCAAGTAAATAAATTCTGGATTCACCGCACGACGTTCATCAGATTGTTTTTGCAACTGTACAACATAAGGCTTTATCACGCCTTCTCGCTTAAATGGTGCAGTGGCAATGGTATCCCAGACCAGTGGATTTTTTGATTTACGTTCACCAAATTGGTCAGAATAAATATCAATCAATTTGATGTCTGGAATAACACCTTTGTTTTGTGTACTTCCTCCCGT
Organism: Acinetobacter sp.; assembly: GCA_008017315.1. Classification (GTDB taxonomy): domain Bacteria; phylum Pseudomonadota; class Gammaproteobacteria; order Pseudomonadales; family Moraxellaceae; genus Acinetobacter. Next base: position 29,603 of record SSHE01000030.1, on the reverse strand, counting down.
GATACGATAGAACTTACGCTGTGTCAAAGTCGCCTGCCCATACGCCAAACTATCAAGTTGGATTTGTGCTGTTCCCTTGCCTGTGGTGGTACTTCCAATCACAATACCACGCTCATAATCCTGAATCGCCGCCGAATAGATTTCACTTGCCGAAGCCGAAGCAAGGTTAATCATCACTGCCATCGGCCCTGAATAAAGCTGCTTGCCACCATCGCTATCTTCAAAGACATTGACACTACCATTGCCATCACGAATTTGCACCACAGGCCCTTTTTTCACCACCTGTCCAATCATTTTGGCCACTTCTTCCAGTGAACCCCCTGGATTATTGCGTAAATCGACAATAATACCCGCCACATTTTGCTTGGCTAAATCAGTTAAAGCCTTCGCCGTGTCTTCGGACACACTGCGATAGTCTTGCCCATCACGACGAGCCCGATAGTTTAAATAAAATGAGGGGATTTCTATCACGCCAATTTTTTGTTTCTGCCCCTGATGCGTCACATCAATCACACGATAACGCAGTCCAGAATCCTCTTCCTGAATCACATCACGCGTAATCGTCACCAGTCGGGCTTGACTTAAAGATGCACCTGCTGCCAAAAGTTTTAAGGTCACTTTTGTGCCACGTTTACCTCGAATTTCTCCGACAATTTCCTGACTTGACCAGCCGACGACATCTTTCATAGCTTGACCGTCTTGTGCCACACCAATGATACGATCACCTGAACGTACTTGCCCTGTTTTACTGGCAGGGCCACCCTCAACGAGGGTTTCAATCTTGATATAATCTTCATTGCCACGTTCTGGACGAATCGTCACCCCAACACCTTCCAATTGTAGCGTCGTCTGGCGATTCAGCTCCATGGCATCGACAGGCGGATAATAGTTGCTGTGTGGGTCATACGTCGCCAACATGGCATTTAACGTCTTGTCCAATACATGGTCACTTTTCACCCGTGATATCCGCTCAAGCTGACGCTTATAACGTTTTTCTAGGGTTTGTACTGGAGTTAAATCTTCGGGTGCTGCCAAATTTTCACCCTGTGCCAAGGCTGGATTTTCTTTTAAGGCTTTTTGTTTGGCGGCTTCTTCTTCTTTACCAATCGTGAGGCTAATCAACTGTGAGGTTAGCACTTTATTCCAAAAGTCTTTTTGCTCCTGTTTGCTCTTAAAGAATGCGGCTTTTTCACGGTCGGTATCCAAATATTCTTTGGGCTGATGCAAATTTTGTGGTTGTTTTAATGCTGCCAACATATAGTCATAATATTCCTTGATACGCTCACGATACAAGGCGTGAATATGATAAGCTGGCTGCAAGTTACCCGTCTTCAATCCCACTGCAAAATTCGCTGCATATTTCTGTTTGAGCGTATCAATTTCACTTTGTAAGAATAAACTATGATCTGGGTCAAGACTATCAATATACATATCCAATACACGAGCTGAGGTTTTGGCATCCAATCGCATCGGCAAATAGTGCTGACGATCCACCAATGTGGCCATCTGACGAGCAACCAGTGCCTGTTCTTGCGTCGGCTGGATCGCCCCTTGTACAACCTTGGTTTCTGTAGCAGCCACCGCTTCAGACACAATATGGGTAAAAAACAGACCACCTGTTGCCAAGGCAACAGCACAAGCAAGGTATTGTAGCTTCATTTATTTTGTGCTTCCTATCGAGTATGCGTTAGGCATTGGGAATAATATGATTCGAGTGATTAACCGTCATTTAACGATTGCCAACCAGACCTGTTCACTTCTATTATTCACAACAATGCTGTATGAACCATGAGAATGTGTTAGTTTTAACATATTCTTTTTGCTGTAAATGTAATGAATCATTGCATATAGCAGTTTTTTTGCAACCACAGACTTTTAAAATTTCAAGGAAAAACTATGATTGGTGCACTGATGCTGGATGTTGCAGGCACAACACTTTGCAGCGAAGATATCGAATTATTACAAGCACCTCAAGTGGGTGGCTTGATTTTATTCGCACGCAATATCGAATCCCCTGCTCAAGTACGAACACTCACCAATCATATTCGTCAGATACGCCCAGATATTCTCATTGCCGTCGATCAAGAAGGTGGACGAGTACGCCGCTTAAAACCTGAACATGGTTTTAGCCCACTACCTGCCATGGGACGTTTAGGCAAGTTATACCAAACGCAACCTACACAAGCCTTACAACTAGCCACCACCAGCGGCTGGTTAATGGCAACCGAAGTGCTTGCTGTAGGGATTGATTTTAGCTTTGCCCCTGTACTGGATATTGATGAGATTAGCGATGTGATTGGCGACCGTGCTTTTGCCCAAAATCCACACGATATTATCCCCTTAGCACGTGCCTTTATGCAGGGCATGAAACAGGCAGGCATGGCAACCACAGGCAAGCATTTTCCAGGACATGGTTCGGTAAAAGCAGATTCGCATGTCGCAGCAGCGATTGATAGCCGTTCTTTTGCCGAAATCGAAGCCCATGATATGCAGACTTTCCAAGCCCTTATGCCCGAATTAGATGCCATCATGCCTGCCCATGTGATTTATGAAAATGTGGATGCCCATCCTGCTGGATTTTCCCCATTCTGGATTCAGCAAATTTTACGGCAAAAACTTGGCTTCGACGGTGTGTTATTTTCGGATGATTTATCCATGCAAGCTGCCTGTGTGGCAGGTGGTGCAGATGCACGTATTCAGGCAGCATTACATGCAGGTTGTGACATGGGACTGGTCTGTAATGACCGTGCTGCAGCCTGTATTGCACTCGATGGATTAAAAGACTTGGCTTTGCCGAACCAAACACGTTTAGAAAAAATGCGTGGCAACATTCCCCATATCGACATACAGCAAGCACTAGATTTAGGTCAGCAGTGGCAACACGCCAAAGCAGAAATTGATAAATTTTTGCAATCCATTTCAACATAAAATAAATCTTGGTATATGATACGTGACACGTCAGTCGCATTGTTCGAGGTCAGGACAACATTAAAAAAATAATGTTTCTGTGACATATCTGATACTTGACGAGATATGACCGAGTTTGCGACTGACAAATGGTTTTGCCTACTTTTGCCAAATGAGAAACAGCGTTTCGCAAGGTAGTCGAACCGAAGGTTATCCTTGAAATAAGATAACCACTCGGCATGACACCGTCATGTTAAACAATTTATTTTTAAGGCAATACAAAAACTACGATTGGTTAGGATGACTATGACACAAGAGCAACTATCTGAACACCGCCATATTTCCTTTACTGCCCACTATACAGGCTATATGTGGTATGTCATGGGGATTTCTCACCCTGCCTTTGCCACCAGTAAAGGCAAATTTTTAACCACACTATTAAAACCATTAGAAGTATGGTCTGAACGGGTGATTGGTGGCAGCATCCGTAAAACCCTCACCCAGCGTCATCAAATGATTGATATGGCACTGGAAAAATTAATTACTCAACATCCAGATTTACAAGTCATTGAAATCGCGACTGGACTATCACCTCGTGGCTGGAGTTTTCGGCAGCAGTATCCCGACTTACGCTATATCGAAGTCGATTTACCTGACATGGCTGCAACCAAAAAATTGGCACTGGAAAAAGCTGGACAACCAGAAGCAGAAGTTTTAGCGGTAGATTTATTTACCCCACAAATTCAGGATATGTTTGCTGCTTTAGCATACGATGCACCATTAGTCATTATTAGTGAAGGCTTGGTCAATTATTTCAGCAAAGACGCACTCAAGACTTTATGGACAACTTTGGCCAAGCATGGGCAGCAATTTCAGCAGTTTTATTATTTAACCGATATTTGCCCAGAACCTGTGCATCACCCACTGGCAAAATTGGTCTGGAAAAGCAGTCAATTATTAAAATTCTTATCTCGTAGTGCGTTTAGTTTTCATTTTATTAACCCCCAAGAAGTCATCACCTTTGTCAAAGCATGTGGCTACAACCATGTCACCATTCAACAACCTAGTCAAACGACGCAAAATGATACAGAACATTTGGGCGATTTTGTTTGGTTTGTACAGGCGGAAATCAAAAAGTAAGTTTAAAAAAAACAGCGTGTTAAACCTTTAACACGCTGTTTGATTCCACTAACAAAATTCAGGCATCGGCTTGTAATGCTTTTTGTTCTGCCAAATAGTGTTGTAACCGCTCTGCCACAACAAAACTACCATGTTTAAATAAAATCCGTAATTGACGTTCTTTCATCTCAAAAATCAAACATTCAATCGAGAAATCGCCTTGCTCATCCTGCAAATGTAAAGCCATATCCCGAGAATAACGAGCAACTTCCTGTGCCTTTGCAGCATCTTTGACTTCCACCAAAACACCGAAGAAATTGATGTCAATAATTTCCACTTGTGCAGTCAAATCAGAATGTCGATGGCTCATTTGCGTCGTCGAGTTCACAACCTTCATTCGTTCTTCACCACGACGTTCCATCAGGTGCATTTGTGCACGTGACATTGGAATCACGCCCTCAACATGGCTAATATCACCACCTGAAAGATAGGTGCTAAACAGACTCATAGTTTCTTTACGGCGTTGTAATTGTGGTACATGGTCTGCATTGGCAATTAATGCAAATTCCATATTTGGACATTGCAGAGCAAAGTGGGCATTTTCAAAGGGTAAAGTAAAACTATCATACTGCCCTGCGGCGACCAGCACTTTACTGGTAGGTGCAGGTACACTTTGCAAACGCAACAAACGATTGCAATTGATTTCATAGCGGAGTTGTTCAGTCGAGGTAAACTCGGCCATTTGTTGAAAAAATAATCTTTTTGCCGTGGGTGACATACGGGTTCTATCCAGTTTGGCATGATTGACCAAATACAAAATCACTGCCTGACCAAATTCCTGCATCCGCCCTTCTTGCATCAGCTTCAAGGACTCTTCCAAAATCATCCGCCAGCTTGGGCGAGTTTTTTGCATCACGCCCATTAATACCATACGCTCAACCAATGCTGGACGTTGCTCGGCAAAGTGGGCTGCAACCACAGAACCCAGCGACATTCCCATGACCGATACTTTACGAATACCCATGGCTTTTAGCCATAGACCCATCATATTGGACAAATCAGGTAACTCGAGTACCGCCGCCGACACCCCACTGTCTTTATTATAAATTTGTTGATTTGACCCCATTGACGGCAAATCAATCAAAATCACAGGCCCACACTTGAACAATTGCTCAACACAATATTTATAAGAATTAAAATTTTGAAATGCACCACCAATAATAATAATCGGTGTCTCATACAGCGTATCAGGATGTGCTATCGCCATATATTCAATTTTCCAGCCATCCATCCAAAATTCTCTGGCCGGCTGTTTAAATACATCACGATGATAGAGCTCGAAAAAATCTACCGGATTCATTTCTGTTTGCTGTTTTGCCTTATCCATAGCAACACTATTCACCTTACTCTCCCAACACTTATATGAACATATCACATATAAGTTTTATCTTACGATTCACCGCCACAGCGTCAATCCTATACCTTTTTGTTCCTAAGGATGGCTATCCTCATCTTGATAAAAAAGCGTACTTATCCACTTTTCATCAATACAGCCCTTTTATATTTCATTTAACTATAACATAATCAATCTTGAATACGCTTCGCTTTTTTGCCGTGCATGTGCAAATTATCCTGCCATTCATCGTCTTTATTAAGCGACTAACTGTTATTTTTGTGATTAATTTCACATTTTCTTGATTCAATATATTCGGGTTAATTATGAGTGAGTCTATCCAGCACTATATGACAACAATCGGACAACAGGCACGATGTGCTTCTCGTCAATTAGCAGGTTTGGCAACAGAGACCAAGAATCGGGCCTTGTCTGAAATTTATACTGCATTGGAAAATAACCAGCCGCAGATTCTCGCTGCCAATGCTATTGATATGAAAAATGGGCATGACAAACAGCTTGAACCTGCTTTACTTGACCGTTTGGAACTTAGTCCTGCTCGTTTTCAGGCGATGTTGGATGGACTCAAAGATGTCATTGCACTGACTGACCCGATTGGTGTAATCACAGATTTGGCGTATCGACCCTCTGGGATTCAACTGGGTAAAATGCGTGTACCGCTAGGTGTCATCGGTATGATTTATGAATCACGCCCCAATGTGACCCTAGAAGCCGCATCTTTAGCCCTAAAATCAGGCAATGCGATTATTCTGCGTGGAGGTTCAGAAGCCATAGCGTCCAATCAGGCGATTGCCCAAGCTATTCACCAAGGTTTAAAAGTTGCAGGCTTACCTGAACATACCATTCAAGTCATCAATACAACTGATCGAGCGGCGGTGAATGCCTTGCTGACTTTATCAGATTATGTTGATGTCATCGTACCTCGTGGGGGTAAAAATTTGGTTGAGTTAATTACCAAAACATCTTCTATTCCTGTCATTAAACATTTGGATGGTAATTGTCATGTGTTCGTGGAGCGTCAGGCAGATTTACACAAAGCCTTACCGATTGCCCTCAATGCCAAAACCCATCGCTATGGTGTGTGTAATGCTATGGAAACTTTGCTGGTAGATGCACCGATTGCTGCCGAATTTTTACCGCTCATTGCCGAGTTATATGCCGAAAAAGGGGTGGAATTGCGTGGTTGTCCAAATACACAAAACATTCTTGGTGCAACGATCAAAAGTGCTGATGAAAATGACTGGTATGAGGAATATCTTGCTCCTATTCTGGCGATTAAAGTGGTAACAGGTATTGATGAAGCAATTGCCCATATCAATCAATATGGTTCACATCATACCGATGCCATCATCACCGAAAATTATAGTCAGGCACGCAAGTTTTTGGCACAAGTGGATTCCAGCTCAGTGATGATTAATGCTTCAACTCGTTTTGCCGATGGTTTTGAGTATGGCTTAGGTGCGGAAATTGGTATTTCTACCGATAAAATCCATGCACGGGGTCCTGTCGGTCTGGAAGGTTTGACTTCACAAAAATGGGTGGTGTTTGGCGACGGTCAGATTCGTCAGTAATCATTGCATCTTGCCCTGAAGTGTACATTAACGAAAAATATTTTTCGTATTCAGGGCATTACGCTCTTATTTGAGTTGAACTAAAGTCTAATATAATTCGCTATTTTTGGCTCAATAGCGGATCATTCCACACTTTTTAAAGGCCAATAAAATCCACCATGGATTTAAAATGATTACAAAAGAATAAGTTAAAACACTCAAAGCTGTTACGATGTTAAAGTTTAACGTGATATCGAATCAGCCAAAAGTATAACTTGTTCCAAAGCCACAGAACGAGTTAAATATATGGACTTCACTTCTCAGTTCAAAGTGTACGCTCCATGCACCGTACGCTATACAGCTTACTTTTAGGGAAAAAATTGTGTCGAATATTCTTGTGATTAACTGTGGTTCTTCCTCCATCAAATACGCCTTGATTCTTGAAGGTTACGATTATCGTATCTATGGTTTGGCTGAAAATCTGGGTACAGCACAGGCGCGTATTTCTGGCGTGACTTTTGGCAATGAAAAGTTTGAGGTTGAGCTCGGACAAGCAGATCACAAACAGGCATTGGAAGTTGCCATGTCACGGATTGGAAAAATCAAATTTGATGCTATTGGGCATCGTGTGGTACATGGTGGTCATCTTACCCAAGCACAATTATTAAGTGCCGAGGTGATTCAACACATCAAAGATGTGTCTCCTTTAGCCCCACTACACAATCCTGCACACATCATTGGCATGGAAGCAACCTTGGCTTTATATCCAGATTTACCACAAGTGGCGGTATTTGATACTGCATTCCATCAAACTATGCCTGCAAAAGCTTATCGCTATGCCCTACCAAAAGCCTTATACGAAGAGCATAGTGTCCGTCGTTATGGCTTTCATGGCACTAGCCATGCTTATGTCAGTGAACGTGCATCTTCACTGGCTGGCAAAAAGAATCAAGGCGGTTGGTTGGTTGCTCACCTTGGCAATGGGTGTTCGACCTGTGCGGTATGGAATGGACAAAGCTTAGACACCAGTATGGGTTTAACCCCACTTGAGGGTTTGGTCATGGGTACACGTAGTGGTGATGTTGATCCAAGTTTACATCATTTCCTTGCCACCAATTTAGGTTGGGACTTAATGCGTATCGACAAAATGCTCAATAAAGAAAGTGGCTTGCTGGGGCTGTCTGGCTTGTCTAATGATATGCGTACCCTAATTGAAGCCTCAGAGCAAGGCAATGAAAATGCCACTCTAGCGATTGAAGTATTTGTCTATCGTCTAGCAAAATCATTGGCCGCAATGTCTTGTGCCTTACCTGCATTAGATGGTTTAATTTTCACAGGTGGTATCGGTGAAAATTCTGGCTATATTCGTGAAAAAGTGGTTGCAGCATTGCCACACTTTGGTTTTAGCTTAGACAAAGAAAAAAATAGCCTGCGTGGCAAGGAAATGCGAGTTGATGCAGGCACACATCCGCAAGTTTGGGTGATTCCAACCGATGAAGAGGGTCGGATTGCACAGGAAACCCGTCAGGTTGCACTTACTGAAGTGTAATTAAAAATACTGAAACAGGTGTAGCCTAATGAGCTGCACCACACGTCATAAAAACAGGATACCTTATGAAAACCTTTTTACTTGTTCCCACAGCTGAAGGGGTAGGTCTAACTTCAGCATGTTTAGGCATGATGCAGGCATTTGATTGTATCGGGATTAAAGCCAATTTCCTCAAACCGTTTGCACAGGAAAAAAATAATAATATCAGCCGCACTTCGGCATTGATTGCACATCTTTACCAGCGTCCACAAGTGCAACCCATTAGCTATGAAAAAACCAATCATATGGTCAGTATTGGCGAAATGGATGAATTATTAGAAGAAGTAATTAGCCTACATCGCCAAGTCAGTACCGACCACGAAATTATGCTGATTGAAGGTTTAGTACCCAATTCTAACCAGAGTTACACGTCACAGCTCAATGTGGCACTGGCACAAGCACTCGATGCACGTGTGATTTTGATTAGTACCGCAGATTTAAATCAACCTGAACGTACAGCTGAAACCGTGGACAGTTATTTACATCCATTTGGTGGGGCAAATTCCGCACGTACCGCAGGTGTATTGTTTATGCGTAGTAAAGGGCTGCCAGCCAATACCGCACCCATTCCTGTGGTCACCGACCAAAGTTTACGCCTAACCCAGCACATCAATGAATTTACCACGGCATTACAAAAATGCTCACCACTATTGGGTAGTACACAATTGCCTATTATTGGTCTTGTGCCCTTTAGCTCAACCTTAAGTGTGCCTCGTACACTCGATATTGCTCGTACCATTCAGGCACAATGGATAAATCAGGGACATGCCGAGCAACGCCGTGTGCAGCACAGCACACTGGTCAGTAGCCATATTGAGCATGAGTTAAAACAATTAATCGCTGGTGAATTACTGGTGACATCCAGTGACCGCAGCGATGTGATACTGGCAAGCAGTGTCGCAACCTTAAGTGGCGTACCTTTGGCAGGCGTGGTATTGGCGGATCATCAGCATCACACTCACCCAACACTACACGACTTTGTACAACATGCTTACAAAGCAGGCTTACCTGTCATGAGTACTGCATTGAGTAGTTTTCAAGCGATGCAACAGATTCAAAATATGGCAAATGAAATTCCTGTGGATGATATTGAACGTGCGACACAGGTCACACGCTTTGTATCTAGCCATATTGATTTTGACTGGTTAAAGCAGGAATGTCAGATACAAAATACACCTCGCTTATCACCCTCTGCATTTCGCCATGAACTGGTACAAAAATCCATCGCCGCAAAAAAACGCATTGTCCTACCAGAAGGTGCAGAACCACGCACGATACAGGCCGCCGTCATTTGTCAAACACGTGGCATTGCCCAATGCGTACTATTAGCCAAACCCGAAGAAGTACAAGAAGTTGCCAAGGCACGTAATATTCACCTGCCTACCGATTTGGAAATCATCGACCCCGACAGCATTCGTCAAAATTATGTCGCCCCTATGGTAGAACGCCGCAAGGGTAAACTCAACGAATTACAAGCCAATGCCCAATTACAGGACACCGTTGTGCTGGGCACCATGATGCTGGCACTGGATGAAGTCGATGGTCTCGTTTCTGGTGCCATTCATACCACGGCCAACACAGTACGCCCTGCTTTCCAGTTGATTAAAACCGCTCCTGAATATTCATTGGTTTCTTCGGTCTTCTTTATGCTGCTCCCTGATGAAGTGTATGTCTATGGCGATTGTGCGATTAATCCAGACCCAACCGCCGAAGAGCTGGCAGAAATCGCCATTCAATCGGCAGATTCTGCACTTGCTTTTGGTATTGCACCACGCATTGCCATGATTAGCTATTCTACAGGTGATTCTGGCACAGGTGCAGATGTGGATAAAGTCCGCCAAGCCACCCAAATTGCCCAACAGCGTCGTCCAGATTTACTCATTGATGGCCCTTTACAGTACGATGCGGCATCGGTAGAAAGTGTTGGCAAACAAAAAGCTCCAGACTCCAAAGTGGCAGGTCAAGCCAATGTCTTTATTTTTCCAGACTTAAATACAGGCAACACGACGTATAAAGCTGTACAACGTGCGGCCAATGTCGTTAGTGTTGGGCCAATGCTGCAAGGTTTAAATAAACCTGTCAATGACTTATCACGTGGTGCATTGGTTGATGATATTGTGTTTACCATTGCACTTACCGCCATTCAGGCCACTCAAGGCTAGAAACCACATACAAAAACTTGCTCACGGGGAACATCCCAAATGTATATTTGGTGTTCCCCTTGCAAAAATGGCATAATATCGACCATCACATTCATCAATAGGTAGATTGCTATGGCAATGCGTCGTGATGTCAAACGTCATTCTTTGGTTATTATTGTCTTTGCCTTGGTGCAATGGATTATCGTTATGTGTGCACTGCATGGCAATTGGTGGGCACTTGACCAACATGGACGTATTCTCACCTTCTTCTTCAGTGCTTTTGGGGGTGCTTTTCTGGCCATGCTTGCGGTCTTGTACATGGTCATTCGTGGCAATACCCAAACAGACCACAAATAAATCCAAGGATGTTCATGAATCATTATTTAAATGTTACCGTACTGTGCAGCCTTGTCATGCTGTTAAGTGCCTGTAGTCGTGAGCCAAACCAACAAGAACTACAAAGTTTGTATGCAATGCAAGTCCAACAAACCAATCAGCTCGCCAGTAAACTCATGCAACATCAAAGTGAAATTATCCGTGTCAAGTCATTTGAAAAAATCGACTGTCATCCGATTGAACACAGCAAAGATTATCAATGCCGTGCCAATGTGACGGTGAATATGCCTTTTTTGGGTGAACAAAATAGTACCGCAAAACTACACGTCGCCAAAGGTGAATATGGTTGGGTCATTGTGGATTAACCACAAAAAACGAGGCGATTGCCTCGTTTTTTTATGCACCGATTTCACCAAATTTACCACTATTAAAGTCATGAAATGCCTGAATAATCTCTTCTCTGGTATTCATCACAAATGGTCCATGTCCCTGTATCGGTTCGTTCAATGGCAGACCTGTCAGAATCAAAAATTTGCTTTCCGCAATCGCTTCAACCTGAAAATTTGCCTCACCATCCTGAGCAAATAGCACGACAGAATATTCATTGACCTCCTGCGTACCATTAACACGTACCTGACCAGATAACACAATCAACAGCGTGTTATGTTGTATAGGCACAAAGAAATTTTCGATTGCCCCAGCTTGCAACACACCATCCCACACATTGATTGGGCTAAACGTACTCACCACACTTTGTGTTTGCAAATACTGCCCTGCAATCACACGCAGATAGCTACCCTGTTCATCCAACGTCACTACAGGAATATTTTGAGCGTCAATCGCCTGATATTTTGGTGGACTCATTTTGGCATCACTGGGCAAATTGACCCAAAGTTGTACCATTTCAAACATCCCCCCCTGCCGTGCATAGTCTTCAGAATGGAACTCCTCATGCACCAGACCTGAAGCAGCCGTCATCCACTGCACATCACCTGCTTTAATCGTACCGCCACCACCGCTCGAATCTCGATGCGTCACTTCGCCCTGATAAGCAATGGTTACGGTTTCAAAACCACGATGAGGATGAGAACCCACACCTCGACGCTCTGTAGTGGTTGGACTAAACTGATACGGTGCAGCATAATCCAACAATAGAAATGGGCTAATCGCTTGCCCAAGTCGATCATAATTAAATAAACCTCTGACTGGAAAACCATCACCTACCCAGTGCATGTGCTGATTTTGTATCACACCCATAATTCTTTTCATTAGACTTCTCAACGCAATGATGAATACCTACAGATTATGCTGAAAACCATAGCAATGAAAGCCTGTTTTATTCATACAGCATTCTATTTATGCAACGATGTTCAGGCAAATTTTCGCCATGCTTGTACAGTTCATTACAATCATTTTCTCATTGACCCTTTAAAAATATCACCATGATCCCCAAATCATCAATATCCATTGAGATATCATCTATGCGTACAACAATGGATGTTTTTGAGCTAACTCAAGGCATGAATACACCCATCATGCTGCCCAACTACTGAGCATAAAGGTCTATTATGGCACATCAAGGTTTATATCGTTCACGTCAAAACTGCATGATTGCAGGGGTCATCGGTGGGCTTGCTGAACGCTTTGATTGGAATGTCACACTATTACGGATTATTTTTGTCATGGTGTCCATCTTCAGTGCAGCATTTCCAGGCATTGTAGTGTATCTGATTTTATGGTTTCTCATGCCCAAAAAAGGCTAGTATATTGCCCATCCTCAAAGATTAAATTCCATAATAATAACATACAGTTACCCTTTGGCTACGATTTTCCCCAAAAATCGTAGCATTTTTTTATCCTATTTTTTACTGCATTCATACCAAATCTGCTTTGCCTCTGTATAATGATGGTCAATAATGGGAACATATATTTTTTGAGAAAATAAAAATGATTTTTCTAATCTTGCTCATTCTCGTCTTTCTTGCATTTGCGGTATATCGCTATAAAAAATATCAAAAACAGCGTGAGATTGAAGAAATGGCTGCCGATGCACAGGCCTATGTCAGTTCGGAAGTGGTGGAATTATTACAACGCTCAAAAACATTGCTGTTGCAGCAACCAACCAGTGATGCGGTACAGAATGCCCAAAAAGGCATTCAAAATTTAACCGAAAACCTATTTTGCCATACCGATAGTGAAGCGAGCGTACGAGAATACCTCTCTGCCGCCAAACAAGAAATTGCACTACTCAACAACACCTTAGATCAAATTTCAGCACAAATTGCATCCAATATACAAGACGTTGATGATTGAACATAAGTCCCACGGTCTTTCACTTAAAAAGTTGAAAGACCAGACCATTCCATAAAACGATATAGCCAGTACTTCGACCACGACTCGTCCTTATAATGTGCATAGTCCACTGTCATTTGTGCTTTTTGAGGATTACGCCACACCGTTTCAAAATACTGCTGTGCATCAACCAAAGCTGGATAGCTCCCTTTACCCGTCACAGCGATATTAGTTTCCAGATTATAATTTTTCAGATTACGGGCAGTATAATTTGCCGAACCTAAAATCACCTGTTTATCACCATTTGCTTGCGTTAAAATCAACAATTTACCATGACATTGCTCACCATGCGTATCACACCAACGCACAGGTACACCTGCTTGATGCAATTCCCACGCCACTTGTCGATTTGGAATGCCATTCTTTTGCCGCCCAAATGCGTCCTTATTGGGGTCTAATACCACACGTACCTGCACGCCTCGGGCATGTGCTGCTTTAATGGCTTGTACAATACGTCGCTCAGACAAATAAAACATCAGTAAATCTAATTGTTCACCCGCTTTTAAGGTATTGATACCCTGTAAAACAGCGTCATAAATCGCTTGTTCCGTCAATAATTGTACCTGTGGTAATGTATGATCTATCGCTGCATCAGGCAAAATCACGGCTGGCATATCACCTTGTGACATGTGTGCCACGGCACGCTCACTGTCTAATACATCTATCGCCACTTTACCCTGTACCATCATCGCCACATTGCTATGCTGTGAACTACCATCATGTGGGTTGGCGGAGGTAATCAAAGTTTTCCAGCCATCTAACGTATCAACCACTAAAGTTTTACGATGATTGGCTTTAAAGTTAAGCAAATCCAAATAACTACGCAATGTCACCTTGCCTGTACCAAAAGGATTCGGCAACCAGCCACCTTGTGCATTGTTTCCTAGCGTTTGACAACACATATACCAAAATCCCGACCACAATGGATTAGATGCACGTAATGGGCGTAAATCCGTGCTGATCACCTCAATCCCTGCGGTTTGCAACTGACGCAAATGTTCAGCTTCCATTCCACCATAGACCGTATTAATCGGATCGGTGATGACTTTAATTTCTATCTGTGGATAGAGTGCTTTTTTGCTGAGTAAGGCTTTGGTCAATTGTGCTGTTAAAGATTGATGCGTTTGCGTTGATTTTCCAGTTTCGGCATTAAACAGGAACATATCCAAGACAATCGTGGTTTGTGCTTGATCAATCAGTGTCAGCATTGCAGCAAAAATATGCTGTTCGCTTTGTACACGCCCATCGGTTCGGATAAACGTTTGATCCGCTAAAAATTCAACGTGACTGGGACGGCTCTGTCCTTTGACATTGATACCTTTGGGTAGCGGTTTATAGACCTGATAAATAGCCGAAGCAAGATAAGTCAAAAAGAAAATCAGTGCAATCACGGCAATATAACGTTTCGCCGACCAATTTAATTTGTTCTGGATTCTCCGAAAAATACGCATTTTTTTATTCGCCCAAGTCTTTGATATAGGCTAACAATGTTTCAAGGATAAGTTCAAGATAGTTTTTGCAAATAGGCTTATATTTCCAGATGTCTCGCCCCAACCAAAATCATTTGAATCATTAAAATCGTTTGTTCCGCAATCACCCGACGCTCCGCTAATGATAAATCGATGACTTTTGCCCCCATATTAAAGACCAATTGGGTAATCGCTTTTGCCACTACATCTGGATAATGTAATTGCTGTGGATGACTTGCTTCCATACGAATTAAATATTCTTGCAATTCTTGTTGAAAAAAGCTGAGTTGTTGTTCAACCGCCTGCTTATACGATTTTGAACCTGCATAACCCTCACGCAATAATAGAGCCAAATAACCTTTATCCGCATCCAACTCCTGTAGAAAGACCTCAACCGAGCTTTGTACCACACTTTTTTTTCTCATACTGGCTTGCAATCTAGCATGACGGATAATTTGCCGTAAGACCTCACCTGCCTGCCGAATCAGCGCAACCGCCAATTCATCAACATCTTTAAAATGTCGGTAAAAACTATTTGGGGCGATGCCTGCTTCACGCGCAATTTCTCGCAGACTAAGCGAAGCAATACTTTTGCCTGAACCAATCAAATTCAAAGTTGCCTGAAATAATTCTTCTTGGGTAATCGTGGCTTTACGACCAGCACCACGCCCATTTTTTGGAACATCTGGCATATCCTGTGCCGCAACATCCACAGCATCAGGTTGAATGGATGAAGAAATCATAAACTTACAACGTAAAGTAAAATCCAGACGAATTATAGCCCTAACACAACAAAATAAGAAACTTAAGTTCGATTTAAGATGTATATTAATTCAACCATTTTCTAAGGGCAGGTGTATTGAGCCATCCATTAGAATCATCCTGCATCTATTGAAAAAAACGAACCTCAATACCCCTTAATATTACGCATGACCGCCCATCATTGCACTTAAAAACATAATGACCACACCCAACAAGGTCAAGAAAAATGGATTTTTTGCAACACTCCAATGCAATACCAAAAATACTAAAGATGCTGGTGCAAAAAGCAAACAAGCAATACCCCATAAAATATGAGTTTTAAACGCTGCAATCAAAGAGCCTATGCCTCCAATCACAGCAATCAGCAAACCAACATACATCAAAAAAATCATATCAATACCCTATCTACACCATTGTTTTTCACATGGAATACCATCGCCATTACCATCCATTTGTGTATTTGGACAGTTCCTTAAAAAATAAGTCGCTTCCGCACACGAAGTCATTTGTGAACAATGCGTTCGCCCATCACAACGATATGCCGATGAAGCCGATGGCTGTGCTTGTCGTGGTTGCTGTTGTTGAATTTTCTTCATTTGTTGTTCTCGCCACTGTTCTCGTAATGATTGTTGTTGTGGCTGTGGCTGCCAATTCTGCTGTGACGATGGTAACTGTTGCTGTGGTGAAGAAACCATGGCTTCTGGCGGCAGTGACGAGGTTTTTTCTAGCGTACACTCTCTATTTTTACGATGACCTGAATCGGAACAAACCAGTTCATAAGATGCACCTTCGCTTCTATTCTGGAAATACTGTTTTATACCCCATGCAGCAGCCACAATAATCACAACAAGTATCAATAATTTCTGCATCATGAAATCCACACGAGTTTGCACCTAAAACAGGTGCATTGTATCTTGAACCTAAAATAGGTGCAATGAGCAACCTAAAATTGTCCATTCATGCCCCACAGCATGTCTGGCTTCGACAACTTTTCATTCAACGTAGATTGGAGCTAGGCTTATCACAACGAGCCTTAGCTATTCGTCTAGGCGTGATTTATTCGTTTGTCGGCAAAGTCGAAACTGGTGATAGACGACTAGATATTCTTGAATTTGTTCATTATTGTGCAGCCTTGCAATTAGATGCCAGCCACACCTTACAGCAGGCTCAGCAAATATTTTATCCTCAAAATCCCCTTGAAAATGAAGAATACAGCTAAACAATAGATCAAACTCAAGTTAAATTCATTTTTATGATTTAAACCATTATTTTTTTATATGTTTTTCCAGTAAAAACCACCGTATAATCTGAGGTCTTATCGTCTCATCATGGATCGTTTGTCATGTCGTGGTTTTCTACCTTAAAAGCAAAATTTACCCCTGCTCAGGAAGTAAATGAGGAGAAAATTCAGCAATGTCTGGAGCAATTCACCCTCCCAACTTCTCAACATCCACTTAAAGAACGCATTACGCAATTGAACATTGAACAGAATACTTTACAAATGAGTATTTTCATCTATGACAATGAAATTGAACACATACAACACATCCATGACACGTTAAGCCAAGCACTCATACCTGCTGGCATTCAAACGTTAAATTTGCATATTCTACAAAAAAAACAGCCGAAAAATACCAGCCCAATCCCCCCCACAACCAATGCCTCAGACAATAGCACCATAGCATCAACTGCAACTTATCAACCCAAAACCACCGAACCTGCAATCCAGAAAGCCGCACCCACTCAAGCACAGCTCAAACCTCACCCACATATCCAGCATGTCATTGTCATCTCTTCTGGTAAGGGCGGTGTGGGTAAATCGACCACAACTGTAAATTTAGCTTTGGCTTTGCAGGAGCTGGGTTTAAAAGTCGGCGTACTCGATGCAGATATTTACGGCCCAAGCATTCCAACCATGTTGGGGAATGCAGGACAAAGCCCTTTGATTGAAAATGAACAGTTTATTCCATTGGAAGCATACGGTATGCCTGTACTGTCTATCGGACATCTGACAGGTGATGGGCGTACCCCTGTCGCATGGCGTGGTGCAAAAGCAACTGGTGCATTAATGCAATTATTCAATCAGACACTTTGGCCAAATCTGGATGTCTTACTGATTGATATGCCACCTGGTACTGGTGATATTCAACTCACCTTGGCACAGCGTATTCTGGTTTCTGGAGCAGTGATTGTCACCACACCACAAAATGTTGCATTGATGGATGCTCAGAAAGGCATTGAATTATTCCATAAAACCAACATCAAAGTGCTTGGTGTCATTGAAAATATGTCCACGCATATTTGTTCAAACTGTGGTTTTGAAGAACATATTTTTGGCCTTGGCGGTGGGGACACACTCGCTCAGAATTATCACATCCCTTTGCTTGGACATTTACCTTTAAATGCATCAATTCGTGAAAATGCCGATCAAGGTAAACCCAGTGTGATTGCTCAGGATGCTGCTTATGAAAGTTATCTAAAGATTGCTGAAAAGCTCAAAGCCTGTATTGCCGAGCTTCCAAGCAAGCATGATGACAAGCGGATTTTTTGATGTTGTATCCACCATAAAAAAAGACCGCAAATGCGGTCTTTTTCAAATCTTAATGACTTATGCAGCCAAAGCAGATTTTGCTTTTTCAGCCAAAGCAGCAAATGCAACCACATCATGGTAAGCGATGTCCGCTATACACGACGGTCGATAATCACTTGTGCTTTTTTCAAACCAGCAATCATACGGCTATATGACAAACCATTTTGACGTGCACCAGCGTTGATACGTGCAATCCATAACGCACGGAATTGACGTTTTTTCTGACGACGGTCACGGTAAGCATATTGACCTGCTTTGATGACTGCTTGGAACGCTACACGATAAACACGTGAACGAGCACCATAGTAACCTTTTGCACGAGCAAGAATTTTTTTATGACGACGATGCGCCACTACACCACGTTTTACACGAGCCATTTAAAATCTCCTTAAATGTATGGGCACATACGACGAACTGAATTCATGTCAGAAACATGAACCATTACACAGCCACGTAATTGGCGAATACGCTTTGCAGATTTTTTGGTCAAAATGTGACGTTTGAACGCTTGCTTGCGTTTGAAACCGTTAGCAGTCGCTTTAAAGCGTTTTGCTGCACCACGGCGAGTTTTTAACTTAGCCATAATAACCTCTTTAAACACCTGTTCAGCACGTTTGCACCATTACAAAAGGCTTGCAGGTAAGGGATGCAGCAGTTTATAGTAAATAGCGTGTTTTTGAAAGTCTTTTTTCTGATATCGCCTCGGTTGATTCAACTCCAGCATAGTCCAAATTTCCCTTGATATCCTGAACTACACACACTAGAATGAATACATATTTGGCACAAAGTACAATAGACCCCTCTATTCTATATGACGTATTGTGGTCATTATCTTTTATTCTTAATACTATATTTCATCCCTCAATAAGCACATGCAACTTTCTGATTTTAGCTATCATTTACCCGAAGAACTCATCGCCCATTATCCACTATCGCAGCGTAGTGCATCACGCCTATTACATTTGGATACTCAGGGACAATGCCATCACCAGCAATTCACCGACATTTTAAACTTACTGGATGCAGGTGATGTGCTGATTCTCAATGATACCAAAGTCATGAAAGCACGCCTCAAAGGCAAACGTAGCTCTGGTGGTGCAATCGAAGTGCTGATTGAGCGTTTAACCACACCAATGACTGCCTATTGTCATATCAAAGCCAGTAATACCCTCAAAGCAGGGGCAGAAATTTTTGTCGGGGCAGACAATATTGCTGCAACCGTACAGGGTCGGCATGAAAATTTATTTATTGTACAGTTTTCCCAGCCGATTTTAGATATTTTGGAGCAATACGGACAGCTACCGATTCCACCGTATTTTAATCGGGAAGCTGAAAGTATCGACAACGAACGCTATCAAACCGTGTTTCACAATCCCGAAAAGCTCGCCAGTGTCGCTGCCCCAACAGCCAGTTTGCATTTTGATGACAACCTATTAAACCAGTTAAGACAAAAAGGTATTACACCGCATTTTGTGACTTTGCATGTGGGTGCAGGCACATTTTTACCTGTACGTGTGGAAGATATTGCACAGCATGTCATGCACGCCGAATGGTGTGAAGTCCCCGAAGCGACGGTACACGCCATTCAGGCTGCCAAAGCACGTGGTAACAAGGTGATTGCTGTCGGCACAACTGCAACACGTGCTTTGGAAAGTGCTGCACAGGCACATAATGGCACACTTGCTGCTTGGTCTGGCGATACACAGATTTTTATTTATCCTGGGTTTAAGTTCAACGTGATTGACCGTTTAATTACCAACTTTCATTTACCTGGATCAACCCTACTCATGCTGGTTTCTGCCCTATCCACACAAGAGCATATTTTAACTGCCTATCAACACGCCGTCGCTGAAAAATATCGCTTTTTTAGTTATGGTGATGCTATGCTGATTGATCAAGTGACCGCTTAACAAGAGCATTCTCATGCCGATTGAACATTTACAGCAACGTTGGCATTTTCACCGACGCATGAATAAAAGAGTGTGGAACAACATCAATCGACTACGTATGATTGCCCTGTCCAGCACATCCAAACAGCACATTTTGGATGCGATGCACCCTTGGCGTGTGTCTATTTCTTTAAAATATAACAATACCTTGAGTTATCTTCTGTTAGGCGTTGGTATATTACTGATGATCCTACCCACCATTTATCTTTATCAATCTGGCATCACGTTATTGATATTTTGGCTGATGGGGATTGCTGCCATGGTGTATGGTTATTTATCCATCGACCAGCAAAGAGAAGTCGATGATGTGATTAAACTCCTCAGCGATGCAGTCTATCAATTTCAATATGATGTTCGTTTGAATGAATTTCCTGTCATTGCACAAAATACCTCAATGAATCCAACCTATATGCTGATGAAAATCAAGCAGGGATTTCCGTGTTTTAATCAAGGCAATGCCAGCAATGAATTTCGCACGTTTGCCGCAACCACGTGGCAGATTGATGGGCATGATTATCCCATTTTATTGATTCATTATGTGGCGATTGATGAAGTGGCGATGCGTGATGCCAAAGGCAATGAATATCGCAAACAGATTGAAACCCATCGTTATGGTGCATGTGTTTTTCACATGCCTGCGTTAGCCTTGGTGGTCAGTCGTGATAAAGTCGATTATGAACGTTATCCGATACGCTGGAGCAGTAGTGATATTCAGGTTAATCAGCATTATCATATTTATGGGCAACAGGAATTTGAACTCGCCAAAAATCTAACCCCATCACGCATTTTAGCTTTGGCGAATCACCTGAACCATATGAAAGGCTCACTGATTTTTCACGAAGAAATGCAGGTCTGTTGTTATCTCAGCACCCCTTCTATTTTCCTGTGTAAACCACCCAATAAAGCGATAAGCGATGTTTCTCAATTACGAGGCTATCTACGCACCCTACAAGCACCGCATTATGAGCAGATGCAACAGAGTTTGACTGCAATTATCCGTAGTTTTCGTGATGAAAGTTTGCTAAATTGATGACATATCATTATAGCGACAATCCATAGGATATAAACATGGTACTGCTGATTCTTCTTACCATCATCATTGTTTTGGTGTTTGCCTTTATTACGATCCGCAACAACATTGTGAAAAATGAAAATGCAACCAAACGTGCATGGTCAGATGTCACTACATTTGAACGGCAAAAAGTTAAAATTCTGGATGATTTGACCCCATTGATTGACCGCTATGGTGAATTTGAAAAAACCACCATGACGCAAATTAGTGCCTTACGTCAGAATATTTTAAACCTAAAAAATGATACGCAAGACGTACGCCAACTCGAGCAAATTGAGCAGCAAACCCAGCAATTATTAACAGGTATTCACGTACAAGTCGAAGCTTACCCAGAACTCAAAGCCAATGAAATTTATCAAAAACTCATGCACGAAATTACCGAACAAAATGAAAATGTCGGTGCTGCGATTAGCATTTTCAACCGCAATGTAGAACACTTTAATAATGGCATTCAAATTTTCCCCAATAACATTGTCAATAACATGACCTTAAATCGCAAAGCACTGAAACCTTTTGAAGACCGAGTGCAAAGTCATTTTGATTACAAACCGAATTTTCAATAAATCTCTGGTTTAATCTGTAATGTCCAATAGAGAAATAGCATGTCAAATCTAAGACTCCAGCCCGTGACCAGTCCACCTGGTGAAAATGCCTTATTTATCACTTTAGCCATTGAGCCAAATGCTGATGCGTTAGCAACTGTACTCGATTTTGCCGCAGGTTTTTCTGCTTTGGTACGCAGTTTAAACAAGCGTTTTCCGCAAAGCCATTTTAATGCCGCCATGGGTTTTGGTTCAGAGGCGTGGGATAGATTATTCCCCAATCAGGCAAAGCCGAAAGAATTACGTCCTTTTCAAGACATTCGGGGCGAAAAATATCTTGCAGTTGCCACACCTGCCGATTTATTTTTTCATATCCGTGCCGACCGTCAGGACATTTGTTTTGAACTCGCTGCCATGATTCAGCAGCAATTAAAAGATGCAACGACTGCAATAGATGAAACCCATGGTTTTAGATATTTAGATGGGCGTGCCATTATTGGTTTTGTCGATGGTACAGAAAATCCTGAAGATATCGAAGCACGTGATTTTGCTGTGGTGGGTGATGAAGACCCAGCATTCACAGGCGGCAGCTATGCTTTTGCACAAAAATATTTGCATGATATGCAAAAATGGCGTGCATTATCTACCGAAGAACAGGAAAAAGTCATCGGGCGACGCAAGTTTGATGATATTGAGCTCAGCGACGAAGAAAAACCACAAACCGCACATAATCATGTCAGTAAAGCACATGATGCCGATGGCAATGAGTTAAAAATCCTACGTGCCAATGTCGCTTTTGCCAATACCTCTAAAAATGAATATGGCACGTATTTTATTGGCTATGCCCGAACCTTTAGCACCACACGTAAAATGCTGAAAAATATGTTTGCTGGCAATGAAGACGGCTATACCGACCGCCTGCTGGACTTTAGTACACCGATTACGGGCAGTTTATTCTTTGTGCCAACCTATGATTTTCTGGATAGTTTGGGGGATGATTAAACAGAATCACCTTTTATCCATCAGCACATTCTGCCAGCATAACGGCAGTTTTTGTTTTAAGCAGCCTACAGTATAGCCAAGCACTCGTAGCAAATAAAAAACCTAGCACCAAACCCCAAAATCTAAGACAATATCGCCTATCAGCGAACTGTTTTTTCGCCCGATGAGGACAATATGAAATTTGAAGTTTTAACACAATCAGGGCGTACCCGTCGTGGTACGATTACTCTCAATCACGGACAGGTACAAACCCCTGCCTTTATGCCTGTGGGGACTTACGGTACAGTCAAGGGCATGTTACCTCGTGACATCGAAGCGATTGGTGCAGATATTATTCTCGGTAATACCTTTCACCTGTATTTACGTCCAGGTTTAGAAGTCATCAAGGAACATGGTGGTTTACATGACTTTGTGCAATGGGACAAACCGATTCTCACCGATTCAGGTGGTTTTCAGGTGTTTAGTCTGGGTGAAATGCGTCAGATTAAAGAAGAAGGTGTGACCTTTCGTTCCCCCATTGATGGCTCAAAAGTATTTCTATCCCCTGAAATTTCCATGCAAATTCAGCAAGTCTTAAACTCTGATATTGTGATGATTTTTGATGAATGTACGCCTTATCCAGCCACGCACGAACAAGCACAAACATCGTTACAACTGTCTTTACGCTGGGCAGAACGCTGTAAAACGGAACATAGCAAAAATGCCAATCCGAATGCCCTGTTTGGGATTATTCAGGGCGGTATGTATGAAGATTTACGAGAGGAATCTTTACAAGGTTTGTTAGACATCGGTTTTGATGGTTATGCGATTGGCGGTTTATCGGTCGGTGAGCCAAAAGAGGAAATGATTAAAGTTCTGAATTATTTACCGCACAAAATGCCAGCCGATAAACCACGTTATCTGATGGGTGTCGGCAAACCTGAAGACATCGTGGAAGCGGTACGCCGTGGTATTGATATGTTTGACTGCGTGATGCCAACCCGTAACGCCCGCAATGCTCATTATTTTGTCACCAATGGTGTGGTACGGATTCGTAATAGTCAATATCGCCATGATCAGCAGCCACTTGACCCCGATTGTGATTGCTATACCTGCAAAAATTTCACCCGTGCCTATTTGTTCCATTTGGAAAAATGTGGCGAAATGCTCGGAGCAATGCTCGGGACAATTCATAATCTGCGGTATTATCAGCGTCTCATGCAAGGTATGCGTGATGCTTGAGATGCAGGGACATTTGAGCTGTTTGTGACGGATTTTTATCAACGGCGTGGCTTAGATGTACCAAAACTAGACCTTGAATAATTTGTATTTCAACCCAATACAAGGTAAATTGCTGTGCTAAAGTTTTAACCTGAATTACCTCATTAGGATATATACATGAGTTTATTGATTTCAACTGCGTATGCAGCTGGTGAAGCCCCTCAGGGTGGCAGTGCCTTAATGCAGTTTGGCATGATCGCTGTCATGATTGCCATTTTCTATTTTATGTTGATTCGTCCACAATCCAAACGCATGAAAGAACATCGTACACTGGTCGATAGCTTAACCACTGGCAGTGAAGTGGTCTTTGCTGGTGGTTTGATGGGACGTATCAGTAAAATTGATGGTGATTATGCCGTGGTTGAACTTAGTCGTGGTAATGAAGTCAAAATCCAGCGTGCTTCGGTCATCTCTGTATTACCCGAAGGCACACTCAACAACCTTTAATACCAAGTCCGTGCATTCGCACGGCTTTTCATTTTAAGAAGAAAGACAATGCGTTACCCTGCATGGAAATATGTACTGATTATTCTTGTATTGATGTTCAGTACCATCTATGCGTTACCTAGCTTGTACCCAGATGAACATGCTGTGCAAATCTCTGGTGCAAAAGCAGGTACGCAAATTGATGCAACACTGGTACAAAAAGCAGAACAAGCTTTACAACAAGCCAATATCACCACTCATAACAACAGTTTTAGCAATAATGCTGCACTTTTACGAATGCAGGACAATAAGGCTGAAACTCAGTTAAAAGCACAGGATGTGTTACGCCGTAGTCTAGGTGATCATTACGTGGTGGCACTTAACCTTGCCCCAACCACGCCAGCATGGTTACAAAAACTCGGTGCACAACCGATGAAACTCGGTCTGGATTTACGTGGTGGTGTTCACTTCCTGCTTGAAGTGGATATGAATAAGGCGATTAGCCAACGTATCGAAACCTCTGCGGCAGATTTACGTCGTCAATTCCGTGACAATCAAATCAAATTCAATCAGCTTGGTCTAACAGGCAGCGTGATTAATATCCGTTTTGCCAACAACGATGACCGTAGCAAAGCCATGGATTTTTTGCGTCGCAATGGCAATGAGTGGACACAACAGGCACTTGCTTCTGATGATGGCAGCCTGCTAAAACTCAGTTATAGTGATACCAAACGTCAGGAAATTGAATCCTATGCAGTTGAGCAAAACTTAACCACACTGCGTAACCGTATTAATGAACTTGGTGTTGCCGAAGCCTTGGTACAACGTCAAGGCAGCAACCGTATCGTCGTGGATTTACCTGGGGTACAAGATACTGCCGAAGCCAAGCGTGTTCTTGGTCGTACTGCCAATTTGGAATTTCGTCTAGTATCTGACCAAAATGACCAAGTCGTGAACCCTGCAAGTTATCAATATAATGGGCAACCTATTCCAGCAGGTACAGAATTATTTGATTATCAAGCGATTGCTAGCGGTAAGCAAATCCTGTTACAACGCCAACGTATTTTGACGGGTGAACGGGTACAAAATGCACGTTCTGGCTTTAGCCAAGATGGCGGTGGTTCAGAGGTGAATATTACCCTTGATACGGCTGGTGGTAAGTTGATGTCTGATGCCACACGTAATGCCGTTGGCAAACGCATGGCGGTATTGTTTATCGAAAATAAACAAAAAATCAGCTATACCACAGACCCAACAACTGGGAAACAAACCGAAGTCCGCACGCCTTATACCGAAGCACATATTATCAATGCTGCAACGATTCAAGCTGTACTTGGTTCACAGTTCCGTATTACAGGACTGGATTCACCACAGGAAGCCTCTGAACTTGCCTTGATGTTACGTGCTGGTGCATTAGCCGCACCCATGTACTTTGTTGAAGAACGTGTGGTTGGCCCTAGCCTAGGACAAGAAAATATTGACAAAGGGATTCTCTCTACTCAAGTCGGCTTTATTCTGGTCGCATTGTGGATGATTGTATTCTTCCGTTTGTTCGGTCTGATTGCCAATTTTGCCCTAGTCTTTAACCTTGCGTTAATTCTATCTATTATGTCCCTCATGGGTGCTGCACTCACACTCCCAGGGATTGCAGGTATCGTCATCACCATTGGTATGGCAGTCGATGCCAACGTATTGATTTGTGAACGAATACGAGAAGAAATGCGTTGGGGGGCATCGCCCAAACAGGCGCTTGTGGCAGGTTATGACCGAGCCTATAACACCATTTTCGACTCTAACCTGACGACATTTATCGTGGCATTGATTCTGTTTGCGATTGGTACAGGGCCGATTAAGGGTTTTGCTGTGACACTGATGATTGGTATTGTGTGTTCGATGTTTACTGCGATTACAGTCACTCGTGCCATCGTACAACTCATCTATGGCAAACGTCGCAACTTAACCAAGTTGAGCATTTAAGGGGAATAGTATGACAACTGAAATGACTCAACCACAGAACAAGCAATATGGTCGCCCTGATGACGAAAAAGTCATCAACTTTATGAAAATTGCCAAACCATCCGCAATTTTCTCCATTATCTTGACCATTGCCAGTATCTTTTTCTTGGTCAGCAAAGGCTTAAATCTGGGCTTGGACTTTACAGGCGGGGTTTCGGCAGAGCTGAATTATAGCCAGCCTGTCAAAGCCTCCGAAGTCAGTGCAGCCCTACTGAAAGCGGGTTTTAAAGAGCCTGTGGTACAAAATCTAGGCAGTGAGCGTGATTTATTGGTACGAATGCCTGCTTTAGATGAATCGGTAGAAAATTTAACCAGCCATATTCAACAAGCAGCAACCTTGCCCAACAATCAACTCACGGTAAGTAAAGTGGATTCGGTCGGTTCACAAGTTGGTAATGAGCTGTATATCCGTTCTGCTGGTGCGGTGGCTTTAGCATTATTATTGATGCTGATCTATGTGACGGTACGCTTTGAGTTTAAATTGGCCGTTGGTGCAGTACTGTCATTATTTCACGATGTGGTCGTTGCATTAGGTTTTTTTGCCCTATTCCAATGGCCATTTGATTTGACGGTACTCGCCGCTTTGCTGGCACTCATCGGTTTTTCATTGAATGATAACATCGTGGTATCTGACCGTATTCGTGAGAATTTTCGCAAAATCCGTGATGCAACACCAACCGAAATCATCAATATTTCCCTTACCGAAACCTTACGTCGTACCATTCATACTTCGATGACCTTATTCCTTGTAGTTGTCGCAATGATGTTCTTGGGTGGTGATGGTCTAAAATGGTTCTCAGTGGCGATGTGTATCGGGGTATTTGTGGGGACATATTCATCGATTTATATCGGTACAGCGTATGCCTTGTGGCGTGGTCTAAATCGTCAGGACTTTATCGTACAAGTGAAGCCTGAATTTGATGAAGAAGAAAATGTTGAGATTCCTTAATCTTTGATTTGTATAAAAAACAGCGTCTTGGGACGCTGTTTTTATTTCAACATTAACTGCTGTAATGTACATCCCTGCTGCTGACGATACGCTACCGTGAGCACCGCATCAGGCAAACTTAAACACTGATAGGCAAACCGCCCTAATAAAAGATGCTCAACCACACCAAAATCCCATGTTGGATGGGCATGCGTATTTAAACTGCTCAGTTGTAAACGTATCCCCATGCCATGTGCTTTGAGTACCGCTTCTTTAATCGTCCAGACTTTGAGCCAAAATATAGGACAACAATCCAACACCTGCCACATCCGATATTCATCGGCATGAAAATTACGCTGGGCAAATGCTTGCATCTTCGCCACTCTGCCATAGTCCTCAATATCCACACCCAAATCCTGTACATCTTGACTATGCACCAAAACATAATGGTTTTGACTATGTGAATGATTAAACTGTACGTCACTTGGATAAAGACTGATGGGTTTACCTGTGCTTTGCTGCCCAATGCGTATTTCGGGATAATCATGTTTTAATTGTTCATCCCGATAGTGCCGAATTTGCCGACGCTCAACTAAACCCAAACGCTGTGATTGCGTTATGGTCAATAGTGTTGTCATCGCACGATAATGCAGATAAATCATAATAAAACAAGAAAATTTACAACCTACATGATTTTATGCAAGCGTGTCAAATATGTTCAAACCATTATCCGACAAAACCCCTGAAAACATGACAGAAAGGTTAAGATTTTGCCGCAAAAGACCCTACGCCCTATCCCTTTTTGCGTAGCAATAGCACTCAGAGAAATACCTTGTTCAGTGGGAAATTTCATCAACTCTTATCCATAACTTGGGTGACATGTCATAATTTCGCACAACAACACAAATAATAATCATTATTATTTGCATTTTTGTTACCATATTGTATAGTTATGCTTACTTTTAGTGCATTCAGGATTTTTCTATGCAAATCCCCCACGTTCCACACCATAGCTTGTATCTCGCCATTTTGACTGCAATCACCATGTCCAGTGCGATTGCCGAAGACAACGTCGTGGTTTTACCTGTCATTACTGTTGTTGCTGAGGACATGCCAACACCTTATAAATCAGGTAATATGGATATTCCTCGTACGCAAGATGATGTGCAAGCCTATACTTTTATCGAACGTGAAGTGATTGAACGCTCAGGGGCAACCACAGTCACTGAACTGTTATCTAAAGTTTTGCCAATGTCCACTTCAACCAATAATTCAAGCTATTTTACTGCATCATCTAGTCAAATTAATTTACGTGGTTTGGGTGCGAGCCAAACCTTGGTGCTCATTAATGGTCGTCGTAGTGCAGGTACAGGCAATCGTGGTACATCAGAATCTACCGATCAACCAAACTTAAACAATATTCCATTAGCAGCGATTGAACGGATTGAAGTTTTACCAACGTCGGCAGCAGCGATTTATGGTAGCGGTGCAGTCGGTGGTGTCATTAACGTCATTTTGCGTAAGGATTATGCAGGAACACAAGTTGATTTGAGATATGCCGATACGACGGACAACAAACAGCCTGTAAGTTCAATCAATGTGGTATCAGGTTTTGCTTTGGAAGAGGGTCGTACCCATGTGATGATGACAGCCTCTAAAAAAGATACCAATGGTTTATTGGTGCAAGAAAAAGATTGGAACAACAAAGCACGTCAAAATATTCTCAAAAACAACCCAAATTCAATTTATGGCAAGAGCGCCGCTGGTACAGTTGCAAATAATCCACCCGCAGGAAATTTGACCAATATTCGCACCAAAGATGGTTCAGAATTAATGACGGGTTGGGGTTCATCTTATGCACATATTCCAGCAGATTGGAATGGTGATACCACGAAATTGGGGCAAGGTTATGCTTTAGGTTTGGGTTCAGGCGTAAGCAGTTTTTCAGGTTATTCCCCTATCAAATATGATGCTGATACCCAAGCGTTTGGCGTTTCGGTCAATCGTGAATTTACCGATCGTTTAACGATTTTCCTTGAAGCAGGTTATGAGCAGGAACAAGGCTGGGGCTATAATGATGCACCGCACGGTTATGGTGTGGTGACCATGAGTAAGAACAATCCAAACAACCCATTTGGTAAAGATATTTTGGTCAATTACACCATGCCTGCCAATATAGT
>SSHE01000055.1 GCA_008017315.1 Acinetobacter sp. | reverse complement strand
GTCGGGATAAAGCCTAGTTCCTCCGGTGCTATGCCCAACACACTCGCCACTCTAGGCAAAATCTTTGCGAGTTCTTGGGGATTATCCGTGGAGATTTTAAATAGGCGGTATTGAGCACTACGGGATTCAATAGCAGTGAGGTCTTTATTGCCTGTGGCTTTTCGGATTCGCTCGGTTACTAGGTCATTTACATTGGCTATGGTATCCGGCTCGTTAATCAAGTCATCCAGTGGGCTATCAAATAAGTACCCGTCTCGACTATCTCTGGTCCTCCATTGATTAGCCAAGTACAACGCCCCTAATGCCCCCACGGCTAAAGGGCGGATTGTGTGAGTGCCAGTGTGCTAAGTACCGTACCTGTACACAGGGCCATTGATTTCACTGAGTCTGGAATAATGCTGTGAGGATTAAAGTTGCCTAGTAACATTATTCAGTACCTCCCACGTTAGCGGCTTGTACGGACAAAGTAGGAGCTATTTGTTGGGCTAACTGTGGACTATTCGCAGGCGTACCCGTGGGTTGAAGGATTCCACCAATCACTACTGCACCTAGTAACGCCATAATGACCAAGGGCATAGCATTGCTTTTTGCCCAATCCAGTGAGGTCTTAGGGGTAGTAGGTAAAGAGGCTGCGAGGCGTTCCGCTTCCTGTGCCGCGTTTAAGGCTTGCATCGTGGTTTGTTTGCGCTTTTGCGCCAGTAAGGATTGCTTACGGGCTAGCTCTAAGAGTCGCACTTCATTCGCAGCAATCGCCTGTTGTTTGCGTAGGGCTTGAGTACTTTCAATATCGAGTACGGGTTTCAAGTACGCCAGCAGTGTGGGCTTTGTCCCTATCTTTTCGGCAATCTGCCACTGATAAGAACGTTCACCTAAGCGCAAGATAATACCTAGCTCCACCAGCAAGGGAATAAGTTTTGTTTGTAACAGGTTAGCGCTAAAGTCGGGCGTTGCTGCCAAAGTACAGACTTCACGTAGGGCAATAGGTGCGCCGCAATCGTAATGATTCACTAGTTCCAATAGCCCACTCACATACTGCTCACGGTCGCCATTATGAGCCTTTACATGGTCACTTAAGAGCTTTACCGCATGAGGTTTAATTAAAAGAGCATGGATAGATTCACGCCCTTTTTGATTGCGTAAATCCGCTTTCTTGAGTTCCGCTAAGAGTTTTTCTTGTAGGGTTTGGCGGTCGTTTAAGGTGTTCAGTGTCATGACTTTAAGCCTCAATTGCTTAAAAAGTAGCCCGTTATAAGTCCGTTATAACCCCGCACTACAAAAATACGGGGTTTTGGGGGGTAGTAGGCTGTACTTTTTGGATTTGGGTGCGTTACTGGATAAAGGTGTCGATGAGGTCATTCATGAGGGATTTATCGCCACATAATTCGACTCGACTATTGATAGCGTCTTCCCCTAATTCCGCATAATCGCTGGTACGAGTTCCGTTACCGTCTCGACTATCCTTCCCTCTTAAGTACCAACTATTGGCTGCACCACTCCCCTTCAAATGGGCTGCTGCGATATAGCCTGCAATACGATTAGGATTCGTCTTAATCAATGCCCTTGATTTAAAGCCTTGCCCCACATTCACATTAGCCAAACTAATAAACGCAGCATCTTGCAATGAAGGCGTATTGAGAAAATGCTGATAACTACTGCCTATCCAGTTTCCACTATTTCGTAAGAACTCACCTTGTTCGGGGTTCAGTCCTTGCCTTACCCGCTGATGCGCTTGCTGTACGGCTTGAGTGCTCACTAAACCCACGGTAGCCAGTGCGGATGCACCAAACTGATACGCCCCTAAGTACCCGTATTCGTTCACGATGCTATAGTCATGCGTGGATTCTCGTGCTCTTAGCGTTACCATCAAGCGACACGTCTGTACTTGATCTAGCCCACGGATAGCATTTTCAGCCATAACATTAGGGGTAGAGCGGTCAACATGCCCCATAAAGTCACTTATCCATACGCCTAGGCTAGCGGATTCATTCCCGACATAATCCGTAATTTGCTCATACGTTTCGCTAACATAAGGCACATCACGAGTTTTCAGCACATAGTCGAGGGTACTGCAGAGCAGTAACCCTAGTGTCATGGCGTAAAGCTGGGGCATCCGTGGCGCGGTTTGGGCTAAGAGTTCGCTCGTTTGGGATTCAATCCGGTCAAGGCGGCTCATGATTTGTGCATCTATAGCCATGTGAATAACCCCTTGAACAATGCCCATTGCTCCCAAAGTATCGAACCTAGTCCTTTGAGGCTGTCACCTGTAATACTTTTGGTGATCGTATAGGCAACCCCATTCAGGATGAAAAACCAGCCTATTACCCAAACCCACAAGGGGTTTAGGTAGCTAATGAGCTTATTCATGGCTGCACCTTCCACACGTAACGCTTACCATCACTCGCAATAGAGCAATTAAGGCGACCTTTTGGGGTTTGCGTCCATTCCTGAGTGCCTGCTACACATTCAGCGATTTCGGCTTTATTAAGGGGTCTTACGGCGGTGTATTTAGGGTTGGTTTTATTAGTACTTACATTCCCTTCTAGTACTTGTAAACCTGAATCACTAGCCGTACTCACACCACTACTTGCCGCTTGTTTTGCCGCCTCTAACATCCGACTGGCTTGCATCGTGTCCACTGAGACATTGGCATAAGTCAATCCCATCGTGATGACCGCTAACCCCATCCATGCGGCAACAGGTTCACGGCTCTTTAAAATCGCACTGCCACCGATAGCGGTTAAAGCACTGGCGGCAAAATCAGCCACTTCTCCACCACTCACATTGATGATAGGGAGTCCGCCAAACAGTAAAGAACCCGCGCTCAGTACACCAAGACCTAAAGCGCTGTAGCCTACGATACTGGGTAGAGCGCTATTCGTTGCATAGGTGAAGCTCATGATTGCGCTCCTTTTATCAATAACTCTTTGAGTACTTCGTTGCTGAGGCGATGTGCGTTTTGTCCGTAGATGTAGTGGTCAAACGCGAGGGGTAAGCGTCCACGTCCACTCCAATAGTGAGTACTGTCGTCAATGTTTAGGCGATATTTGTAAGGGATTAGTGGTAGGTCGAGTTGTTCGGGTTGGTGAGTGCGCTTAGCCATGACTCACCTCCCATTGGCTCATATCGTAGTGAGCACCTAGCTTTTCATTGGCATACTGTAATTCGGCTCTAATGCGTGGGCGGCTATGGGTCTGTATAGCAAAGACTAAGCGGGGAATGTGATTCTTGTCCAAGTACTGATACTTGCGTTTAGCAATCAGTAGCATGAACTCCATGACTTCCTGTTGATCACGCTCGCTTAGGGATTGGAAGGCTTTCTTGAGTTCCTCTAGGGAAGTTGCGCCATTGTTTTGAATAGGCGCGGCTGGGCTGTTATGCTCGTTTAGCATTTTCTCGACTCCGTTGTAGTCGTTAAGGTGAAGTCCTAGCCTTGTGCTGGTAACACTTGGTTAGGGCGATTAATAAATTTCTATGCTTTCTTAGCTGGTTTAAGCAGTGTCTCTAAAGGTACGCCACCTAATGCAGCCAATCGTTTCAAATGTTCTAATTCTGCCTTGCTTCCTTTGTCGCTGTTGATCGGTTCAACCTTTGTCTGAGTACTGGGTTTAGCCTCTAGAGTAGGCTGATTAGGTTCTATTTTTGGCTTAACATCGCCTTTAAGTTTTACTGTGAATTCCAAGTCGGTTATGCGTCTGCCAGTTTTTTTAGTCTCGTAAGCGGCTTTTAAGTCAGTGTGTTGGTTTACGTCGTTCAAGCCCTTATCCAATACCTTCAATTTAAAATCCTTAATAGAAGGATACTGATACCCCCCTTTTTCATCTTTTAAATCAAGTAGGGTTTTTAGTTCATCAATGCTTATAATTTTGATTTTTGACTTGTCACCCATTAACCAACACTTGAACAACTCATAAAAACGTAACCCGTAAATACTGCTCATATTTGCCACATATTCGAGGTTATAGCGGGTAAATCCCGACTCTAAAAGTGAGATGTAAGGAATTACTTTAGGCGCAAAGTAAAGCTTTAGCCGTCCGTCATCTGGTATGTAATCAATAGCACTAATCCAACGGGTTTTAGTGTGGCTTAGCTTTGGTTCATCTGGGTCTGGCTGATAAATCAGTAATGAGCGCTCATAAAGTTTGTCTGCTATTTCTTGAAGTAACACATAGGCTCTATCGGTGGTTATATCAAACGTATTAGCAAACTCTACCGCATTGATATTGAAAGCATCGTGTTTACTAACTACTTGCCCTTTCTTTATTTGCTGAATGCAAATCAGAATTAGGCGCTGCTCATTCAACGTTAGCCTGTAGCCTGCCTCAATTACGTGGTTAGATTTTACTACTGTTAGCTCACTCATTACTTAGGACTATAGGTTAATATAGTCCTATATTAAACTTAGGTCTTTCATGCAGTCAAGTCCTTTAATACTATGGTTTAGTCCTAAGTTAGCTATGGTTTAGTCCTAAGTTAGCTATGGTTTAGTCCTAAGTTAGCTATGGTTTAGTCCTAAGTTGCGTCTAATAATCATCTATAATCAAACACTTACTCAGGCTCTAATATTAAATAGTAAATGTAAAATAAAGAGAGTTGCTTACGCACTAAGAAAAGAAAACGAGTGAACTAGGGTAAGTAATAGCCACTTAAAACAGTAATTGAAGTACTTGAGAAGATAACTTGCAGGTGAGGAGTAAGCTGATAAGCATCGATGGAACTAAACAATCTACCCAATGAACTTCTGATTGAACTGATAACCTAAGAACTGGTATACAACGAATTACATCAATAAGAGGTTAGCCGTTATGAAAGTTCAAACCAGCATGCGACTTGAGGAAAGTACTTTTAACGAGGCAAAAGCCATCCTTGCCAGTTTGGGAATGAATGTCACCGATGCAGTCAGTATTTTCATGAGTATGGTTGTGCAAAATAAAGGACTACCCTTTGAGGTAAAGTTGCCTAATGCCAAAACCTTAAAAGCGATGCAAGAAGCGGATACAGGCGATACCTTGCCTGTTGACTTGGACGCAATGCGCAAGGTTATGGTGAAATGACAAGGTTACTAAAGCAAACCAAAATCTTTTTGAAAGATAGTAAAAAAGCCAGTTTGAGTGATAAGCATTTTACCAAGTTTGTTCAGTACCTAAGTGCCTTATCGTTGGGTGAAGTCTTACCAGAAGAATCTAAAGATCATGCGCTTGTTGGCAATTGGGAAGGTTATCGAGAGTTTCATCTAAGCGGCGATGTATTGATTATTTACAAAGTAACTGAGGGTGAGATTATCTTAACTCGTATGGGTTCGCATGCTCAGTTATTTGAATAGGTTACCCATCGTTAAAAAGCAGGAATTACGAAACAATGCAGGTACTCGACTAATTAGAGAAACCGTGCAGGATCAAGACTTTGGTGTAGTACTCTCAGAATGAGCACTTCATTACCCGATAGCCGATAGTAAACGGAACGGCTAACACAAGTAGAACGTCGTACTTGTGCCTTCACATAGGCTTATTACCAATAATTTGGTTTGTAAATAGGGCGCTTTTTAGTAGGAATAAAGGTAGGCAACTGGGAGGCGGCTAATTCATCCTCTAGAATGTAGTGACGTGTCCAATGGGCAAGGCGTTCTAATTCGACGTTAGAGGGACGTATATCGCTTCCAGTGCGTTTTAAGCGAGGTATGACCACACCTAGTCGGGTATCAGGGTAATCGGCTCTAATCGCTTCTAAAGCGGGTACAAGGTCGGAATCGTTAGACACTAACACCTGATGTTCAGCACCCTTGCAAGCATCTCGATACATTTGAATAGCAATGTGTACATCGGTTTTCTTTTCTTCCAACTTCCACACTTGAAGTCTATCGGTTTTTACTAAGGGCTTTTGGTAACGGGGTAGACCTGCTTCCTCCAGTACAAAGTACCCTTCTATGATTTCAATAAAATCAGGATATAGAACCTGTAAGGCTCTAAGGTAGTTACTTTGAGATTGAACCGCTTGGCTTCCATGGGTAGCAATTGAACCCTTCACAGGAGCAGTAAAGTACTTTACTGCCACCACTTCAAAATTAGGGTTTTGAGCGTAACAAATGTTAGATAACAGTTTAACCACATCTAGCCATTTGTAAGCGGTACCTTTGACCGTACCGTAGTACAGGTTGAAGCCGTCTATGTAGAGAGTGGTTTTCATAATGAATAGGGTATAAATGAAAAAACCGCCATTGTAGACGGTTTTTTCGCCCTAAAGCGATAAGGTCTAGCCTTAACATCTAAAGGGAGAGTTGTTCAATTAGTATAGTGCCTGTAACACTTCATGACAATTAAAAGCGTTAATAAACAGTTTTATCGGTGTTTGTAGGAGCATTAACCAATACGATTAAGAGGCGGCTTTCATCACGTTGTAGACGCTAGCCACTGAGATACCCAACTGTTTAGCAATAGCAGGCTTAGTCATTCCAGCACTTACTAAGGCTGCTATTTCGTCTTTCTTAGCCTGTGCGGTGGCTTTACGTCCTTTGTACACGCCTTCCTCTTTGGCTTTAGCAATGCCCTCTAATTGGCGCTCCTTACGGATATTGGTTTCAAACTCAGCAAAGATAGCCAACATCCCTAAAAAGGCTTTGCCGTGGGGCGTGCGTGTATCGATGTTTTGATCCAGTGCGTGAATGGTAATACCGCGTGCTTCCAGATCATGGATCAGATTTTGAAGATCCCGTGCTGAACGCGCTAAACGATCAATCTTGGTGAATACCAGCGTGTCACCTTCACGTAGATAGGCAAGGCATTCATCTAAAGCCGTGCGTCCGTGGGTAGTGGTTCCGGTTTTCTTCTCACTGAACGACTTAGTACAACCTGCCTCCTTAAGTCGTGCTAATTGAGTCGTTAAATCTTGGTCAGTAGTACTTACCCGTGCATAACCAATCAGTGCCATCGTTGAGAACCTCGAATCTTATAAATAGGG
>SSHE01000091.1 GCA_008017315.1 Acinetobacter sp. | reverse complement strand
TGCCTAGCCCATCGGGTAAAGGTGCAGTGGATTATGTGCTGTATGATGCCAATGGCTTGCCTTTGGCTGTGGTTGAAGCCAAACGCACATCGACTGACCCTGATATTGGGCAACAACAAGCCAAGCTCTATGCAGACTGCCTAGAACAACAATCAGGACAACGACCAGTCATATTCTATACCAATGGCTACAAAACCCGAATCTGGAATGATGTGCAAGGTGGCCCACCACGCTTAGTTCATGGCTTTTATACGCAGGCAGAACTCAAGCGTCTAATTGAACGACGTAAAAACAACCCTGATTTAAGTAGCTTCCCGATCAATGCGGAGATTGTCGAGCGTTATTACCAAACTCGTGCCATCAAAGCGATGCTTGCAGCCTATCAACGTAAAGAACGTGCAGGCTTACTGATTATGGCAACAGGTACAGGTAAAACCCGTACTGCCATTGCACTGGTCGATGTGCTGATGAAAGCCAATGTGGTGCAAAAAGTCTTATTCCTTGCAGACCGCACTTCATTGGTCAATCAAGCGCACAATGCCTTTAAAGCCAATTTAAAAGATGCCTCATTCGTCAATTTACTTGAGGATAAAAATCAGGTTGGTCGAGTGTATTTCTCGACCTATCAAACCATGATCGGCTTGATTGACGAAAAAAATGCCGATGGTACACGACAATTCGGTACAGGTATGTTTGACCTGATTATTATTGATGAAGCACACCGTAGCGTTTACCAAAAATTTGGTGAGATTTTTAAATACTTCGATAGTTTGCTTGTTGGTTTAACTGCAACGCCACGAGATGAAGTGGATCGTGATACATACGCACTGTTTGGCTTAGAAAGCGGTGTCCCAACCGACTACTATGATCTTGATCAAGCCATTGCCGATGGCTATCTGGTACCACCTAAAGCTTATTCCGTACCGCTTAAATTTATGCGTGAAGGCGTGAAATATGACGAACTCTCAGAAGATGAAAAACAACATTGGGATAGTCTAAATTGGGGCGATGAAGATGCACCTGAAGAAGTTTCAGCATCCAAAATCAATAAAGAGCTGTTTAATACAGGTACTATTGATTTAATGCTGAGGCATTTGATGGAAAATGGCATTAAAACCGAAGGCGGTGATCGCTTAGGTAAAACTATTATCTTTGCCGTCAATCAAAAACATGCCCAGTTTATTGCAGATCGTTTTAATGACAACTATCCGCAATATGATGGAAAGTTTGCCCGTGTCATTACCCATGCAACCAAGTATCCACAAAGCTTAATTGATGACTTTAGTAAGAAAGATTTAGCTGAACCACAGATTGCGATTTCAGTGGATATGCTCGATACAGGCATTGATGTCCCTGAAGTGGTCAATCTGGTGTTCTTTAAAGCAG
This sequence comes from Acinetobacter sp., assembly GCA_008017315.1. Classification (GTDB taxonomy): domain Bacteria; phylum Pseudomonadota; class Gammaproteobacteria; order Pseudomonadales; family Moraxellaceae; genus Acinetobacter. The sequence goes on along the minus strand of SSHE01000091.1, from coordinate 4,020 downwards.
TGCGTTCTAAAGTGAAATTTATGCAGATGATTGGGCGTGGTACACGACTCTGCAAAGAATTGTTTAGCCCTGAAGATGATAAAAAAGAATTCTTTATTTTCGATTATTGCTCTAACTTTGAATACTTCAATGAAAATCCAGATGGTGCGCCTGTATCGACCATAGAGCCACTCGGACAACGCTTATTTAAAGCACGTTTAAATATCCTGAGTCTGCTCAATGCGAAGGACGATGCCACCGAAGAATTAAAAGCTGTACAGCAAGATATGCGTCAGAGTTTACAGACTGAGGTGAAGTCCATGAACAATGACAATTTCATTGTGAAATCTGAACTTGAGCATGTTGAACACTTCAAAAATGATGATGCTTGGAACAACTTGGATGACCTTGCCATCGGTACATTACGAGAACACATTTCTAAATTACCAAACCAACTTGAGCCTGAAACTTTAGAAGCTAAATTGTTTGATATGCTTTGCTACAACCTTGAGCTGGCAGTATTGGAAAAGAACAATACAGCAACTCAAAGCTATGCCAATAAAGTGATTGAAATCGCTTCAAAGCTAGAAAGCAAAGAAAATATTCCTGTGGTTGCAGAACAGATTGCGCTGATTCAAGATATTCAAACCGTGGAATATTGGAAAGGCATCACCTTGCCAATGCTTGAGGCGATGCGTAAACGTATTCGTGGCTTGGTGAAACTGATTGAAAAATCCACATCGACTATTGTGTATTCCATGCTTGATGATGAAATTGGAGATATGCAAGCGGTTGATATTCCTGTCGTATCAAGTGGTGTCAATCTTGCTCAGTACCGTAAGCGTGTAGAAAGTTTCATTAAAGCCAATGAAAATCATATTACCATCGCAAAGTTAAAGCGTGGTTTAGCACTGACACCGACCGATCTAAGTGAGTTAGAACGCTTTGTTTTTGAAGCGCAAGAAGTTGAAAGCAAAGAAAGATTTGAAGCATGTTTTGGGACTGAAAAATCCTTACCGTTATTTATTCGATCTTTAGTTGGGTTGGATCGTCAGGCTGTACAACAAGCATTCTCAAAATATCTGCAAGGGTCAACCTATAACGAGAAGCAGATTCGTTTTGTGGAAATGCTGATTGAGCATCTCACTCAAAATGGTGTGCTAGAGGCAGCTCAATTATATGAGCCACCTTTTAATCAGGTTCACTATGAAGGGATTGATGGTGTGTTCAGTGGCAGAGATGCTAATAATATTATTGAACTTGTAGGGGTATTTAACCAAAGTGCCGTGGCGTAACATAAAATAGCCACCTCTGAATGAACTAAAATTTAGATTGGTTGAAATTTACACAATTTTGCAAGAGGCCTAATGCCTCTTTTATTTTTTGTATAACTTTTCCCGAGCAAAAGCAAACAGTGCAGGCAGAATACTGATAAAAATAATCGCAAAAATCACATGAGTAAAATTATCTTTGACCGCAGGTAGATTGCCAAACCAGTAACCCAGTAGAATAAAAGCCGCAACCCAGCAAATACCACCAATCAGATTGTAACTAATAAAATAACGATAATTCATCTGACTGACCCCAGCGACAAAAGGGGCAAAGGTACGAGCAAAAGGTAAAAAACGGGCAAAAATAATGGTTTTGCCACCATGTTTCTCAAAAAATGCTTGTGTTTTAAATAGATACTCTTTATTAATCCAACGAGAGTTGGTCTCAAACACTCGAGGGCCGATATATTTACCGATATGATAATTGAGTGTATCGCCCAGTACCGCAGCGATAAAGAGTAAAATGATCAGTAACCACGGATTCATTGCTCCTGTTGCTGCCAATGCTCCTGCTGCAAAGAGCAGGCTATCCCCAGGTAAAAAAGGCATGACCACTAAACCTGTTTCGACAAAGATAATCAGGAACAATATGGCATAAATCCATAGACCATATTGGGTGATAAATTCAATCAGATGCTGATCGACATGTAATATAAAATCAATAAGATACATAGTTTAAATGCAGATAATAAGGGAGTGGATAGGGGGTGTTGTTAATGTAAGGCTTCAGGTAAGTCCTTTTGGGTGTAATTGCTATTTTTCAGTTGTAGCTTCATTTTCTGTAGCATTTGATAGGGTTGCTGCTGTACAAAACTATTCACAAAAGAAATAGGAATTGAACCCGATGGATCAGCAAAACCAGAAGTCGTGACTTTGACTTGTTGTGCATTTAAACGTTGGAATATCCAATCACCTTCATAATGGTTAATACGTACAGCATTACTTTTTACTGGAACACGAGCATCAGTAATGGACTTGTTTTTAAAAATAATTTTGTCATTGCCGATTTTACTGAGTTTACCTTCGACGACTAAATCACGATCGCTTAGAGGAAAGGGTAAATCCAAACGCATGTAGATAATAAATTTATCTGATTGATTGCTATGTTCAATTACTTTGAGTTCACTGACATAAGGAATCCATTTTTTGCCACGTTCGGTATCAAGTACTAGACCCGCAGCATTTTCCAGCGTGGTGTTAAAGATGGTTTCTGCCCGATATTGCATCATTGGGTTATTGGTCACTTGATATGTCCAGACTTTGATGCCGTTTTTATTGAGCGAAAGTTTTTCCTGTTCTGCTGCATGTAGCATCGTCGTCGTAAGCACAGATGCGATCAGGCAGATTCCCGCTATTGTTTTTAATCGGTTGAACATCAGGATTTCCAGTGAAAAGTAGGGTACATCCTCATTATAGAGGATGTATTTTTTAGAAAATATGGATTTTTGTTGTTTATTTGAGGTTCAAAACGTCAAGCATGTCATAACGTCCTGTCGCTTGCGTCGTGACCCATGCTGCCGCACGGACTGCACCGCCTGCAAAGTTCATACGGCTAGTGGCTTTATGAGTCACTTCCAGTCGCTCACCTTCACCAATAAACATCACCGTATGTTCGCCGACAATATCGCCACCACGAATCGTTTCAAAACCAATGGTCTGGCGGTCACGTGCCCCAGTGATGCCTTCACGTCCATAGACTGCAACTTGTTTGAGGTCACGCCCCAAACTGCTGGCAACAGCTTCACCCATCATTAAGGCTGTGCCTGAAGGTGCATCAACTTTATGGCGATGATGTGCTTCGACGATTTCGATATCTACTGTATCGCCAAAGGCTTTGGCGGCAAGTTCCAGTAGCTTGATGGACACATTGACCCCAACAGAATAATTCGCTGCATAGACAATCGAAATGTCCTTTGCGGTATCGTCCAACAAGGTTTTTTGTGCATCGTTAAAACCTGTGGTACCAATGACCATAGCAACTTTTGCGGCTTTACAGGCGTGGAGATGGGTTTCGGTTGCAGCAGGTACAGTAAAATCGATCACTACGTCGCAATATGGCAAGGCTTCTTCGATACGATCGACCACTTTTACCCCCAGTGTACCCACGCCTGCCAGTTCGCCAGCATCTGTGCCGACAAGGCTACTATCAGGGCGTTCGACTGCTGCTGCCAGCGTATAGCCTGCCTGATGTACCGCCTGAATGAGCGTACGTCCCATGCGTCCGCCTGCGCCTAGAATCCCGATACGTGGAGAAGTTGCCATAATGCCCTCAAAATATTTCAATCTAAAAACAGGTAAAAACGAATACAGGCAAACACAGTTCGCCCCGACAAAATCTATGCTAGGGTCGAACAGTGTTCGACCGCTATCATGACATATTAGCCATTCGACAGGTTAATTAAAGAAATCAAAAAAACCTTTTTTCTTGCTGGAGTGTTGTGCTTCATTGCCGTCCAAAGTAGTTTGTAGTTCTTTTAACAATTCACGCTGACGAGCAGTCAAATTGGTTGGTGTTTCTACGACTACACGGCACAGCAAATCCCCAACCATCGTGCTACGGACAGGTTTGACCCCTTTACCACGCAAACGGAACAATTTGCCTGTTTGTGTGCCTTCAGGAACTTTAAGATTGACTCGTCCATCTAGGGTTGGAATTTCGATATCTTTACCCAAAGCAGCATCGGCAATGCTAATCGGCACATCCATATAC
>SSHE01000097.1 GCA_008017315.1 Acinetobacter sp. | reverse complement strand
GGCTAACACCGAATGAAGTGATGGCTAGTTTTTATACTGTCGCACTTGCTGCTTGAATCCGCCTTTTGAAAAATATAGGAATTTTGACAAATTCTTAATTATGATTCATGATTTTGACGCAGCATTTTAAAATCCTGAACTAAAGTTTCTTCATCGACCTTGGCATTTTGCAAACAAATATTGAGTTGTTCAACCGCTTGTTGTAAGGCTCGTAAATCATGTTCTTGTGATGTATTGATGCTTGGTACAAAGTAACCAATGGTTGAACCATGTCGAGTGACTGCTATTGGTTGGTCAGTCTGTAATAAATATTTGGGTAGGTGTGTCCGAAATTCTCGAATACCAACTTTAAGGGGGTGCATCGTATTGCTCGCTAAAAGGTGTACCGTTGTGTACACAATAGCATATTTCTAAATCAATGCACAAACATATCCATAAATTCCCGAATTTCCTTAATAGCAGTGTCAGTATCGGTGCATAGCCATGTTGGTTCAAAGATACCAACGTAATACGCCAAATGTTCTGCTGCAACCACAAGCCGAATCGAACATTCTTCTTCCAGTAGCCGCCACGGTGTTAAAGCAATATCATCATCTATCAGTAGGGGAATGTCCTGAATATCAATAATCAATGCACTGATACATTCAGGAAATGGCATCACCGAAAATTCATCAATGCGACGGCGGCAATATTCAATATCTGCCCAAGTCAGCTCAGAATCATGCGGTTTGCTAAAGGCGAGGATACCAATCAAATGCTGGTCACGTGTACGATGTAAACTACATTGATGTGTGACATCGGTGGCTAGTGTGAGATTGACAGGAGTAAGACGATAAGCCATTAGGCACTACGGAATAGATGAGTATGGGCATTATAGAATGTTCATGCCAAAGTGCAAGACGAAAAAAATACGCTTTAAACGGTGTGGATCAAGAATTGTGTAATGGTTTTGCGATGATTGTGGATGAGACATCAAAAACCATTTTACAAAGAAAGCCTACGCTAAGATGAACAACTCACCATAATTTCAGGCATATCAATCGGTAGCGGAGCTAAATCTTCTGCTCGTTCCAACTTGGCTTGTCTGGTAAAGGGTTGAGACAATAATTGAAATAAACGCTCAACTTCGCTTAAATCATCTTGTTCCGCCAGTGTAATTGCCCGTTGTGCCATGTGATTACGCAAAATATAAATCGGATTGGCGTGCTGCATCTCTGTATCTAAAAGCTTTTCTTGTCCACGGCGAATATCTTGATATTCTGCAATAAAGCGATCAAATGCCTGAATATTGATACAGTTATCCCGAAGTTCTGTATAACGATGTTCGGTGAGGTGGCGGAAACTTGTGGTGTAATCGAATTGTTCGGTTTGTAGAATTCGTAAAAATGCCATACCACAATCAAAACTACGTTCATCATGCAAGGGTAGTCCCATTTTTTTCGCCATACCTGCCGAATAATAATTTAAAAATGCAGGTTCAAACTGTTCTAAACAGGTCACTAAATCCTGTTTAAATGCTTCCTTTTGTTCAGCTTTTGCCAAAGGTATGAGATTGTTCAGCCAGACCCAAAGATTCCAGTGTGCAATACTCGGTTGATTTTGATAAACATAGCGTCCCTGATGGTCAGAGTGATTGTTGATCCAATTTGGGCGAAAACGCTCCATAAAAGCATAAGGCCCAAAATCCAGTGTTGAACCTGTAATATTGAGATTATCAGTATTCATCACGCCATGGGCAAAACCAACCAATTGCCATTGTGCAATCATATAGGCAGTACGGTCAATCACTTGTTTGACAAAGGCAAGAATCGGCTGTTCTTCTTTTAAACATTCAGGATAGTAATATTTCAGACAATGCTGGGTAAATTCTGCCAATAATTCAGGTTGATACTGATTAATCCATTCAAAATGTCCCAAACGGATATGACAGTCCGACGTGCGTAGAAGTATCGCAGCAGGTTCTAGTTTTTCCCGACGAATTTTTAATTGCTGAGAATAAATAAAACCTACTGCATTACTTGAGGGAATATTGAGTGAATTTAACGCATGTCCAGCCAGATATTCCCGAATAACCGAACGTAATACAGCACGACCATCCCCCATACGAGAATAGGGTGTTAGCCCCACACCTTTGAGATGTAAGTCGATATGTTGATTTTCTTTGTCCAAAATTTGTCCAATCAATACACCTCGCCCATCGCCAAGTTGTCCTGCCCATTGTCCAAATTGATGTCCAGCATAGACCATGGCCAGTGGTGCGTAATCTGCTGTGAAAGCTGTTCCATTGAGGATATTGATCCAATTGTCTTGTTCTTGTGCTGTCCATTGTAACTGTTCGGCAAGCGGTGCATTAAAATGTCCTGCCAAGGCATGGGGGAGACTATCGACATGTTGTGGGTGATACAATTTTGCATTTAATTGAATATAGGTATTATCAAAAAACATGGTCGAACCGATATTGGACAAGCTGGGGCATACTATAGCAAGTTTTTCTTGGAAATAAAAAACTCCCCAAAAATGGGGAGTTGGCAAGACGATGTTTTAAACACGCTTGATTTCTTTTCTGAGTGAGCGTAAGACCATTTCCATGCGTTCACTTTGTTCAATCAGGCTTTGTTCAACTGCATGAAATTCTTGTTTCAGCTTGGTGTCCATTTGGTGGATTTTTTCTGCTACGGCAGCCTTTTTCGCCTGTAACTCCTGTTCCTTTAACTTTGCCCATTCATTTAATGTATGGGTAAAAGTTTCATATTCGGTAGAAATTTTTTGTTTCATCAACGCAATATCTTCATTGACATTGTGTCCAAAAATGGCCAAATCTTTTTCGGCATATTTGAACTTCATGGTTAATTCAGCACGTTTGATATTAAAACTTGGAATGCGGCGTAAATTACGAGTTAAGCCAACTGCAGACAAAGACCAAATTAACCATTTGGTTGGATCATACTGCCACCACTTTACCCCATTACGATAGTCGTACTGGAAGATATGGTGATAGTTGTGATAGCCCTCACCCCAAGTGAAAATGGCTAACCAAAAGTTATCTCGTGCCGTATTTTCATCAGTATAAGGGCGTGTTCCCCACATATGGCAGAGAGAATTGATAAAGAACGTGACATGATGGCTAATGATTAAACGCAATAAACCACCCAGTAACATGACACCCCAAAAATCACCTACTGCAAAGCCAACGAGTGCAGGAATACCTAAATTCGTAGCCAAGACCAAAGGGATATAATATTTGTGCTGAAACATCACCATTTTATCATTGAGCAAATCGGGTACATTCTTGTAATCCGTATTGCCACTTGGGTAATCTCGTAGCATCCAACCAATATGTGAATACCAAAAGCCTTTTTTTGCAGAATAAGGGTCAAGTTCGATATCATCGACATGGCGATGATGGACACGATGTCCAGATGACCAGAATAAGATACTATTTTGAATGGCAAAAGTACCTGCAATCATCAGGATAAAACGGACAATCCATGAAGCTTCATAAGTACGGTGTGACCAAAGACGATGATAGCCTGCGGTAATCCCAAGACTACTCAAAGCAAGCAAAAAGAAAAGGCTTACCCATGCAGCAGTACTGAAATCATGATGATAGGCATACCATGGTAACAGTATCATTGCAGCAAGTGGTGTGCCTAGCAGCACAATAGCGCCAGGCCAGTTAATTGGTGCTCGGGTTGGTGAATCAGCAGACATTAATCTGGTTACTCCATTAAAACCAAATAAATAGAAAATGGGCAATCAAAGCAACAAAAAGGACGAAAATCGGAGTCCTGATTTGAATAGGCATCATAGCATAAATATACAGATGTACATTGGTAAATGCGATTAAATTTTTGACAAAAAATAACATGCTTTTTATAGGATTTAAACCAATGTTTTTACTATACTTTCAGGCTAATGTATTGATTGTATTTAAAAGCAAAAAATTCGGGTGTAAATATGCGTAATAACAAGATGCAAAAGTATGCGATTTTGATGGTTTTAATGGGCTTATTCGCCGCATGTCAATCTCAGCCACAACCTGTCAAAAAAGTTGCATCTCCGACCGTCCCTGCCAGAAATACTGTGCCAGTTGTGCCATTGGCAGTGATGCAATCCCGAGATGGGATACAGGATATACGCTGGACAGTCACGTATATTCAGCATCGCAAAGCCATGTTTTTTAATCAGACTCCAAGTTTATTATTGCAGTCCAATCATAACCGTGTGCTTGGACATACAGGGTGTAATGCTTTATACGGTAGTTATCAGATAGATGTTGCCAAGCAAAGCCTGAAATTGAATACTCATGCAGGACATCAAGCCTGTGACAATGCTTTGGCACAGGAAGCAACGCTGATGGATGTGCTCTCTCGAGTAGCGTTTTTTAGTTTACAAAGGAACAGCATCATATTGTATGATGCGGATAGGCAAATACTGTTGCAGGCACAGCGTTAGAGTGCTGCCAGCATGTGTTTGGGATAATCGGTAATTAGACCGTCAATTCCCCAGTCTTGCAGTTGCTTGGCACGTTCGACAGCATTGACTGTCCAGACACTGACGGCAAGTCCCGCCTGATGCGAACTCAAAATGAGTGCTTCGGTGGTGAGGCTATCTTTCCAACCTATACGTGAACAACCATATTGTACGGCAACATCAATGGCGTGTGCACCGAAAGGGAATTCGACCAATAAGCCACGTTTGAAAGGCGATTGCTGTTGTTGCAATGCCTGTAAAATTTTAAGATCAAAGCTGGTAATCGTGATATGTTGTGCAAATGGCTGTAATTGTTGTTGTAATACTGCCAGCAATTTCTCTGCTTCATGCTGCGTTGCAACGGCTTTGACTTCAACTTCAATATGCTCAAAATCGTTGAGTATATTTAGGGTTTGTTGCAGAGTAGGCGTGGGTTCAATCTGTTGCCATGTCTGAAAGTGTTGTGCTTGGTTAAAGCGTATCAAGTCGGTTTGGATACAAGTATAAATATTTTGTTCAATCCCTGTGGTGCGTAACAGATTATCATCGTGAATCACCACTAAAGCATCGTCGGCAATCTGACGCACATCAAATTCTACTGCACGTATGCCCAAATCACGTAGATATTGAAATCCACCTAAGGTATTTTCAGGTGCTTCGCCACGAGCCCCACGATGTCCGATAATCTGCATCATGTTATCCTAGGGTATCGTTGATATTTTTTTGCCACAATACTTCTGTACCACCTGCCTGACGTTGTAATGTCCGAGAGGCAACAAAAAACCAATCGGATAAACGATTGAGCAACTGTAATGCAATGGGCTGAATGTTTTGCTCTGCTTGCTGTAGGCTAATCAAACTACGTTCGGCACGACGACACACGGCACGAGCCTGATGGGCGTAACTGCATGTGAGTGTACCACTGGGTAGAATAAAATCCTTCAGCATCGGTAAACTTTCATTCATCACATCAATATCGTGTTCCAAAAAGTCGATGCTTTTTGCCTGTAATAATGTGTAGTTTGGAATACACACTTCACCGCCCAAATCAAACAACCAATGTTGAATCAAGCTAAGTGTGTTATCCCAATCGGCTTTTTCGAGTAATGTACTGTGTTGAATTTCTGCCCGAAGTACACCGACAATGGCATTGAGTTCATCGACATCACCAAGTGCAATAATACGTAAATCATCCTTGGCAACACGTGAACCATCTCCCAGACCAGTTGTCCCTGCATCGCCTGTACGAGTATAAATTTTACTTAAACGGTGTCCCATAGGATTGTCCTAAAAAGTATCGCATTAAAAAAGGATAATGTCGGTCAAGAACATTATCCATAAACTACGAAAGTTTTAAAGGTATTTTAGTAACGGAATGTCATGCCAGCAGAAGCAAGGCGACCACCATTGATGTAATATGTGCCTGCCTGATAGGATGCGGTTTTGTACTGTGTATCCCCGACATTCTCGACATTGGCAAAAACTTTGACTTGCGGCAGGATATTCCAGTACGCATTTAAATCTACAGTGGCATATCCTGCGACATCCTGCTGTACATCTTTGGCACTTGATTTTGCCGATAGGGCAGCACTTACGCCATAGATATCATTGGCTAAACCTGTACTTAAGCTCACACTCTGATGTGGGCGGCGTAAAAATTCTTTGCTGGAATGGTCGTACTCGGCTTTGACATAGCTGTATGTACTTTTAACAAACAGATCTTGCATTTGCCAGTTGAGATAAACTTCGCCACCTGTAAAAGTGGATTTTTCATTATTGATGTTCTGATAAACAGGGAACGTGGTGACCCAATCGCCATTACAGGTTGCCACACATTCATTGGAAATCAGATGCTTCACTTTGGTTTGGTAGGCAGATACGCCAGTGCTTAAACCATAATTAAGTTTTTGGTCTAAGCCAATTTCATAAGAAACGCTTTCTTCTGGTTTTAAATCGACATTGCCGCCATAACCATACATATCATTCAACGTCGGTGCTTTAAAGGCTGTACCAACATTGGCATAGACACTGGTTAAAGGTAAAATTTGATAGCGTGCTGCGACTTGTCCAACTGTGTGTGTACCATATTTTTCGTTGTCTTCAATACGTAAACCGACTTGTGTATTTAAACCATTAGCGTGGTATTGATGCTGTACATAGTAGCCTGTTGAATCGACATCACCTTGATAAGGTGAGCCAAAGGAAAGCACATCACCTTTAATCTTTTGTTGAGTTATCCCAAGCAAAATATTTTGTTCAGGGCTAAATTTCCATTGGCTATTCACATCAAATTCTTGTGTGGTGCTATGAATAAAATCGCTAGAATTATGTTGGTCAATATCATCTTTAAATTGTGATGCACGTGCATTCATCACCACATTGTCATTGAGATTGACTCGTCCTTTGAAATTCACCACTTCATTATTAAAATCCTGTGATAAATTTTTAAAGCCAATAAAAGCATACGTTGTTGGATCAAAATCGCCAGTGACGTAGGTTGAACGACCATCATTTTGTGCATAATCAAGAGATAGAGCATATTGGGTTTGTTCAACACCAAATTTAGCACTGAAACCTTTTTGGTCATAGTCGGCAGTTTTTAGATTGTTTTGTTTAAAATCGGTGACTTGTGTGCCATCGGTTTCTAGGCGTTGTGCACGGACTTGTGCATAAACCCCATTTTCTGCCAAATCTGCACCAATCACTGCTTTATAAGTGCTATTTTCACCTGCTTCACCCGTGATAAATGCCGAGGTTTTTTCAGGGTTTTTTGAAATCAATTGGATGACACCGCCAATTGCATCTGTACCATAGAGGACAGATGCTGCACCTTTGAGAATTTCGATTTGTTTTAAATCGGTGGTATCAATAAATTGTAAATTGGTTGCACCTGTGGTTGCTGTGTTTAAACGTACACCATCACGCAACACTAAGGTTTGATTGGAATTTGTACCACGTAAAAAAATAGAAGATTGCTGACCATAACCGCCTGTTTGTACCATATTGATGGCAGCTTCTTGTTGTAATACATGCGGTAAGGATGCGATTGGCGATTGCTTGAGTGTTGCTTCATCAATCACAGTGACACGAGCAGGCACATGCTCAATGTTTTGTGGTGATTTGGCTGCGGTGACAACAATGGTTTCTAATTGGATAATGGGTTGTGTGTCTGCATGGCTGGTAGTTGCAGTGAGGACAACAGTGATTGCACTCGCCAAACTGGCAAGTTGAAAAAATTTAGACATGATCATGCTCCAGACATTCACCCCACGTGAATGATTGAACGAAAGAACACAACACACAGGTATCCAGACTTCGATATATCCTGATTTCAGGATACTTATTACCTTCCCACACCGATGAGGTGCAGTGGCTTGGTGATTCACCAAAAATAAGGATTTTCATCGTTACTGTTGCGGGGGCAGTGTTGGAGTCGCACCAACTTCCCTAGAATATGTTGCAAATTGTAGCAAAGTATAAACAGTGTAGCAGAGGATGGCAATTTTTAGGCGAAATCTTTTTTATAGTGATGTGTTGTAAAGCGTAATCGTCATGCGTGAATAGATTTTGACTTTACCAAAAATGCGATATACTCAGGATGTAACTTTTGAATCGACCTTTAAAATTGTATTGACCATTACCATCAGCAACGACAAAAGCTATCATAAAATATGCCCAATCCTCATGACGTACACATGCAGCTCGACAACTTTGACAAACAAATTTTGGAAATTCTAAGCCATGAAGACATTAACCTAAACGAGTTGTCTGAGCGGATTCATTTGTCTGTCAGTTCGGTGCATCGTCGTATAAAAAACCTGATTGATCACAATATTATCAGTGGTTTAAAACGAGAAATTAACTATAAAAAACTAGGTTTTAGCCTGCATATTATTTTGCAGGTATCTCTGAATAAACACGATACCGACACCTTTAATCAATTCTTAGAAGAGCTGAAAGATATTCCCGAAGTTATCAATGCGTTTCTGATTACTGGGCAATCGGCAGATTTTTTGGTGGAAGTGGTCGCCAAAGACATGGAAAATTATAGTGATGTCCTGCTTAAACGCATGGGGAAAATTGAGCATGTTGCGGCGTTACATTCCAGTTTTGTGATTAAGGAATATGATGTGCTGGATTGTAGTGCCTTATTAAGTCGGATGTAAAACTCGCCATAGAATCACTTGAAATAAGGCAATTTATTCGGTTTAATCAAAGTATAGGCAAGCAGATAGCGAGGGGGCAATGCACAATTTTGAACAATTATTGACGACAAGTGTCCTTGCTCGGCGTTTTATCATTCTTGTAGTGATTGCGATATTGGGCTGGATAGACCTTGCGACAGGTTATGAATATTCTTTTTCGGTATTTTATTTATTACCTGTGTCTATGGCAGCATGGTATGACCATTATAAAGCAGCTATTTTAACCATTATGGTTTGTGGTACAACATGGTTAATTGCCGATTTTAATGCAGGGCATCATTATTCCAATAAGATTATTCCTTTCTGGAATGGCTTGGTGCGGATGGGATTTTTCTCAATAGTAGCATTCTTGTTGTTTAAAATTAGAAGAAACTGGAATGAAATGAAAAAAATGGCGATGAAAGACCAACTGACATCACTAGATAATAGTCGCGCTTTTGAGATTGAATATCGTATTTTACGTAAAATTAGTTTTAGAAAAGACCTCTCTTTTGCCGTTGCTATTGTGGATTTAGATGGTTTTAAGGCAGTAAATGATACCTTTGGACATAGCAAGGGTGATGAAGTACTGGTACGTTTTGCCCAATTATTAAAACAAGCTAACCGAAATACTGATGTAGTAGCACGATTAGGGGGTGATGAATTCGCCATGATTCTATTGGATGTTAATGAACATACTGTACAGGATTATGAAACACGATTAAGACAACTATTCCAATCCAGTGGTTTAAAACAAAGTTATGGTGTGGATTTTAGTATGGGTATCATGATTTTAAATGAATTACCCAAAAATATGGAACAGGCAACACAATTAGCTGACCGGTTGATGTATCAATCAAAAGCACAGGGTAAATCACAAACCACGATTCAAACCCATCAAGTAAATTGACAGTCGCCATGCGGCTTGTTATGTTGCATGGCGTTTTATCTTGTTTCCCATACCATGCCCCTAGACGATAATTTTATTTATAGCCCGCCACAGCAGCCTTTAGATATTTTATATGAAGATGATGATTTTATTGCGGTAGACAAACCTGCGGGGCTTCTGTCAGTGATGGGGCGATTACCTGAACATCAGGACAGTGCTTATTTGCGTATTTTAGCAAAATATCCTCATGCCAAAGTCACGCATCGTTTAGATATGGCAACTTCTGGGATTTTATTATTTGCCAAACATCGTGATGCCGAAGTCGCCATGAGTAAACTGTTTCAGGCTAGACAAGTCAAAAAATATTATATGGCTTTGGTACAGGGGAAATTAACAGGTGAGGGCAGTATTGATGTGCCATTAATCACTGATTGGGAAAATCGCCCTCGACAAAAAGTTGATTTTGACATTGGAAAATCTGCCAAAACTTTATATCAAGCGGTTGAGTATGATAATCAGCAGGATATTAGCCGAATATTATTAGAGCCAATTACAGGACGTTCACATCAATTACGAGTACATCTAGCCTATATTGGACATCCGATTATCGGGGATAAACTATATCATTTTGTACCGCAGCAATGTAACTTAAACCGTATGGCTTTACATGCCTGTGAATTAAAATTTACTCATCCATTGCAGCATATTGAACTGCATATTCAAAGTAAAATGCCATTTTAATATTCATCAATGCGAGGAATAAAAATACGATGCACGCTACATCACAATACCCACTGGCAATAGATGAAAACATGGTCGGGGCATATCCAGCATGGGTCAAGTCTGGGGCTGGTTATTTTTATGATGATGTACTGGAATATCGGGTCTGGTGTCACCCTGAACGTGGTGCAGCTGATGAACATGAGGGGCAGGACTATTATCGTGCCTTTGTTAATTTTGAACAGGCACAGGCATTTTCCGAGCAGACGCAAGGGGCAGAGCCGCCACTGGTTTTGGTACGTCAATCGTATTGGGTGAATGAACCTGAAACAGGCGTATTTGTTGCCAATCGTGGCGAACGTTTAACCGAATGGCAAGTGGCTTGGCTAGAACGTGGTAAGCGTCAGGATGGCGATATAGAACAGTTTTTTGCCGAACGTGGAGCAGTGTTTACAGGCTATCATGAGGTTTTGGATGCAACACCGTTGATGCGGGATTTTAATGCACAAGCCTACGGACAATTTCCCAATTATTTGGGTGTGATAGCTTGTTGTTGTGTGATTGAGGGGCGATTACCTGTACGTTGGGTTTCTCATGCAGGCGGTGACTGGCAAATGTATTGTCATGTTGATGCACATGATTTTTCTGATGAAAGTACCGATTTTGAACAGAATATTCAGCTTACCCCAATGGCACAACTACTCAAATATGATGCCGATTTACAGCAGTTATATGATTTAGCCATAGATAAAGGGGCGTATCGGGATAGCGTCGATACCGTATGGCAATATTTTGATGATGTTGATGAGAAAATATAGGGTAAAAAATATCCATAAAATATTTATGGATTTTATTGCAAACAATGCAAAAGTCGTTACAATAAAAAAAGCATAAAATATTTATGGAATTGTTGTGAATCACATTACAGGGAGCGTGTTATGATTCATTCAGTCGTTAAAGTCAAACGTATGTTGAGTGCACCGATAGAACATGTTTATCAAGCCTTTGCCGATCCTGTTGCATTGGTCAAATGGTTGCCACCTCGTGGTTATGTTATGGAGGTGATAAAATTTGATTTGTATGAACAAGGAACGTACCATTTTAAATTGACACATTTTGGATCAAATCAACATTTTGATTTAAAAGGTACTTTTTTGGAAGTTATACCAAACCAAAAAATTGTGTATCTTGACCAAAGCGATGATGATGGAGTTATTGTAAAAAAAACCATTCATTTCACAGCAACCTTCATGGGGACAGAGTTCAAGATTATTCAAGAAGGATTACCTGAGCAACGTTCTGCCGAAATGTATTATATCGATTGGCAGGATTCATTATATTTGTTAAGTTTATTGGTTGAATTTTAAACTGTTTAAGTTAAAAAATGCCCTGAATCAATCAGGGCATGGTGTTCAAAGGGCTTGAATCAATTTACCAAGCTTTCTCTAAAATACCCAGTAAATCTTTGAGATTAGCTTCTTTGGGGTTGAAAATAATCGAACCATCATCAAGGGCTTTTTTCGCTACTTCAACCAACTGTTCACGTGTGACTTTGCCTGTTTCTTGCAATGTACGAGGTAATTTGGTTTGCTCGTAAATCTGGTCACGCATTTGACGAATATAAGCAATCGCTTTATCCGCACGCTTATCGGCAGGGGTTTGCGCATAAATATCTGCCCCTGCGAGCGGTAATAATAAATCGGCAATCTTCGCACCGTTGACGCTCTTATTATAATCCAGTACATAAGGCATAAACAGATTCATACATAAACCATGCGGCAGATGGGCAACTGCACCTAAAGCATGACCAAGTGAATGCACTGCACCGACCATTGAATTTGAGAATGCAATCCCTGCCATGGTTGAAGCTTGTGCTAATTCCAGACGACCTTCAGCATCTTTGGGATTGGCTAAAACTTTAAACAAATTCTCGCTAATTTTCTTAATGGCTGCGGTAGCGTAGGCATCGCTAATCGGATTTGCCGCCAAGCAAGTATAAGCCTCGACGGCATGGGTCATTGCATCCATTGCGGTCATTGCAGTTAAATGCGGTGGCAAAGTTTGCGTCATACGTGGGTCAAGAATCGCTGCATTTGGCATCAAATAATACGATGTAAATGGCAATTTAACGTTTTTTTCCGTATCTGATACCACAGCAATCATGGTGGTTTCTGAGCCTGTACCCGAAGTGGTTGGAATCACAAATAATGGTTTTAATGGCTTTGGTAAATTATGTGCACCTGAATATTTGAGCAGGTCATCGCCACCTTCGGATACCAGGATATTGGTGGCTTTTGCAGTATCAATCACCGAACCACCACCAATCGCTAGAATCGCATCACATTGATGTTCTCGATATAATTTAGCGGCATTACGTACAGTGGTTAAACTACTGTCTGGTGGTACATCGGTAAACGTTGCCACAATTTCCGCATCTGCTTCGGCAAAAGCAGTTTCAATCGGTGTAAGCAAACCATTGGCATGGACACCTTTATCGGTAATGATTAAGGCACGTTTTGCCCCCAGTGTTGCCAATTCAAAAGGAATATGTTCTAAAGCTGCATTTCCAGCGATGACTTTAACAGGACAAAAAAATTCGTAATATGGCTTTGCCATGTTATGCACTCCGTTTTAAATATGATTGTGCAACCTTGAGATAAATATTGGTCGCTGTGGTCAGTTTGTCTTTAAAGCTCAAGTCTTGTGGATAGGCTTTGACTGCCAGATTGGCTACCAGTTTCGGTAAAATCAGGGCTTCCATTTTGTTTAAGCAGCGCACCAGACGAATCGCATACGCTACATAACCATTGACCACAATACGGTCATTGGCAAATGCACGAGCTGTCCCTTCCTGAAAGGAAAAGACCAAAAACGCATGGCTTAAATGCTTAAAAGTCACGGTTAAATCAGGTTTGCCGTTAAAGTCTTTAAGT
>SSHE01000023.1 GCA_008017315.1 Acinetobacter sp. | reverse complement strand
CTACAAATCTTGGCTCATCAATTTTCTGACAAATATTTCTCAAATAAACTTCGAGTAATTTTTACCTTCAATCAATGAAATATTTTCGATCGATCAATCAGTAAAAATCCACACAAGTTGTTCTTCATAATCTCTTAATGATCTTCTTACTGATTCGTCATCAGCAAGCTAGGTCGGCTATACTACTCTCTTTCAAGAAGAAGTCAACTGGTTTTGTTAATTATTTTCAAACTCATTCAAGACCTTCAGATTCTACCGCTTGGGCTAAACCCTTGTTTCTCAACAAGTTTTAATCAACATCACCGCCGATGGATGTGCATTCTACAGCATTTTAGATGGGTTGCAAGCGTTTTTAAAAAATTAATCAATCGGTTGTTTGTTTTGCATACCAATCTTTTAATAAATTATTGATATTTATTTATTTTTAATAAAAACACTAACCGATTAGACCTTATTCCATTTTAAGATATGCTACAATCATCTGAATTAATTCTCGTTTTAGCCTTTGTTCTTCAATCAAAAAAGGATTCTGACTCACATAGCGTGTCATGGTAAAGAGCGTGCTGTTAATGATGACAAAGGACTTGTGTTTAAGTGTTTCAAAGTCCCAGTGCGAATAGTAACGATTAAATAGATACATTCCAATTTCAAAGAAATGCTGTTGTAGCACTTGTACCGCCTCAGAATGGCTATATTCTTGCCAATTTTTCAGAATTTCGATAAAAAATCCCTGATCTGCTTTAAGTGCAGTAAAGCCATATTCTATGCCAAATGTGATGATGTCTTGAATATCTTCATATTGTTGCGTCATCACCATCTGTTTTAGGTTTTGTCCCAATTGTTCATTTTTGCGTAGTAAAAGTTCGTTGATGATTTGTTCTTTATTTTGAAAATACTGATAGATTGAACCTACGCTTACGCCTGATTTTTCTGCAATTTTCGGTGTAGTGACGTGCAAAAATCCATATTCTATAATACATTTTTCCGCACCTTGTAAAATGCTCTCCACAATCACTTTGGCACGTTGTTGCTGTGGTTTTTTTCTCATTTTACTTCCATTTATAATGCGAGTTGAATACGAATAATTATTCATAATATGCTTGGATTAAAGCATTATCTGAGTAATCTTGCAATGAATACATCGTATCCAACACGTCTAGCTTCTTATGAGAAAATCAAACAATCCAACTTTAAAGCCAAAGTATTAAGTTATATCACCCATCAACACGTGCAACCTTCGTATGATGAATATCTGATGTTAAATCAGGCACTACAAAGTGGTGATGCCCCCATGGATGAACTGTTAAGCTGGATCATGCAGAATCCAAAATTACATCGGCGATATTTTGAAACTGCGTTGTATCAAGGATTAGAGCAGCTACCGCACGAGATTCCCGAATTATCAAAGTTTTTTCATTTGGTAGAACAAAAACCACGCTGGTATGACCCACAAAAAATGGATGATGCTCTACAATTTATCTACCGTTTAGGTATAAATAATGGGCTGATTTTACGTAATGTGTCGCTGATGGCAGGCTATCTTTATCCTGGCTTTAACCAACCCTTGATTCTCACGGGTGCATTAAAAAAACAAGCAGCGATACGTTTAGGCGAAACCACAAAATGGTGGATCGACATTACCGAACCTCATGGTTTTGAGCGTTTTAGTAAAGGTTTCACCTCTACCATTTTTGTGCGTTTTATTCACTCATTGGTACGTCATCAACTGAGTAAATCGGAAAAATGGGATGCTCAAACTTGGGGAATGCCAATTAATCAATATGACCAAGCCATGACCAATATTGCCTTTAGTAGTGTAGTGCTATTGAGTAGTCGTGCTTTGGGGGTTTTTCCGAGTCGGCAAGAGGTCGATAGTTTTTTACATTTTTGGAAATATGCGGGCTGGTTGATGGGGATAGAAGAAAAGTGGTTGATTGATAGAGAATCAGAAGGCTGGAAACTGATGTATTGGCTACCGTTTGCACATCCCGAATCAGATGAATCGAGTAAAATTTTGGCTAAAAGCTTGTCTAAAGAACCTTTTGAACATTCTTCAGCACAAGTACCTTTGCAGCAGCAAAAACAACTTTATCGACAACATTTGGATATTACCCAATTCTTTATTGGTGCTAAAAAAATGCAGCGACTGGGCTTAAAACCACGCTCTGTCCCTTGGTCTGCTTATACGTTGTTTGCACGCAATTTAGTGCTATATACTGGGGCAAAATATTCTACAAAGTTAAATACTTCCCTCATACAACAAGGGCGTAAGCTACAAAAAGCTGGGCTGGATATGTACGAGCATAAGGGTAAGCGACTGGCAAGTATGCACTAATAACGTTTTGGCTGTATGAAAATACAGCCTTTGTCATGTTTAATGTTCATCCGTTGAAGATGCCGAACTACCATCATCATCTTTATAAATAAATTTCGGCATTTCCAAACCAAAATAAATCGCAATCACCCGTAGAGTAAAACCAAATACCAGCGTTAAAATCACCGCCACTTCCAAATTAAGCGGTGTATGGTGAATACACACCCAGTAAAATATCACTGCCACAAAAGAAATACTGGCATAGAGTTCTCGACGAAATACGAGAGGGACATCATTACATAAAATATCTCGCAATATGCCGCCCGATACTCCTGTTAAAACCCCAGCAATCCCTGAGACCACAAAGCCCTGCCCCATTTCAATCGCAATTTGACAGCCAATAATGGTAAAGCCAATGAGCCCAAGTGCATCCAAAAGTAGAAACATATTGCGTAAATGCTTCATCCATTTGGCAATAATAATGGTAAATAATGCAGCGAATGTTGTTAAAACGATATATTCTGGATGTTTGACCCATGTCAAGGGATAATGCCCAAGTAGCACATCACGGACTGACCCACCACCCAAAGCGGTCACACATGCAATCAAAATTACCCCAAACCAGTCCATACTACGACGACCAGCCGATAATGCCCCTGTCATGGCTTCTGCAGTAATGGCAATAATATAAACAACCGTTAAAAGCATTTTGATGTATTTTGTATGCGAGATAATCGCTGTATTTTAACTGAATTGACGAGAAAAAATAAACCTAAAAACCTGACTACAGATATATTGCACAGCATTGTTTAAACTTCTTACCCGAACCACAAAGGCATGGTTGTTTCATGGTTAGACTCATAGTTATAGTGGGGTCAAGGAAATACCATTTACCGTCAATGTGTACAAAGGTAGAAAGTTCATGATGAGATTGTCGCCCTGTATCCGTTTGAAAATAGGCCTTAAACTCAACTTGGGCATGGGTTTTGTCCACTTTGGCTTGGTGTTGTACAATTTCCAAACCATCCCATTGAGTGTCTTTGCTCCATGCCAACATCTCTGCCCGATTGAGTAAGTGTTGTTGGGCAGGTATCGTTGTCATCACAATATAATTAATATTTTGCAATACATACGCTGCATAGCGAGAACGCATTAATGCTTCGGCTGTCGCTGCCTGTTGTTTACCCAAATGTAGCGGCTCACAACATTCAGGATAGTTTGTTTGCGATTGGCAAGGACAAGGTGCGGATACAGACATCTATTGTTTCACTATAGGCTGACTAAAAATGGTCGAAAAATCATCCACTATCTGGGGTAAACCTCATCAAATTTTGACCACCCCAGAAGTGATGTAACGATCCAGATTTTAAGCTGGAGATTTTGCAGTTTTAGCCTACTTTTGCTGTCCAAGCTTGTTAGATTGGACTTGTTGTTCGACTTGATCCACATCAGTATGACGCACATCCATACCTTTGACCATATAAATCACCTGCTCACAAATATTACGAGCATGGTCACCTATACGTTCCAGCGAACGTAGCACCCACATGACATTGATCACACGGCTAATATGACGTGGGTCTTCCATCATATACGTCATCAGGGTACGCATCGCAGAAGAATATTCTCGGTCAATATCGGCATCGGCACGCATCACTTGTACTGCGGCATCCGCATCCAGACGAGCAAAGGTGTCCAGTGCATCACGCAGCATAATGCGTACCTGATTGC
Source organism: Acinetobacter sp. (assembly GCA_008017315.1). GTDB lineage: Bacteria > Pseudomonadota > Gammaproteobacteria > Pseudomonadales > Moraxellaceae > Acinetobacter. The sequence goes on along the minus strand of SSHE01000023.1, from coordinate 1,509 downwards.
CAATATGACGAGTTTCCATATAACCACGTGGTGACTCACCTTCTTCACACAAATTTTGTGCAATACGAGCTATTTTTGCCGCTTCATCACCAATACGTTCGAGATCGGTATTGGCTTTACTCATGGCAATCACCATACGTAAATCACTGGCAGCAGGATGACGACGTGCTAGAATCAAAGTCAAGGCTTCGTCAATTTCACGTTCCAGACGATTGACCGCATTATCTTCAAACTGTACTTTGATGGCCAAATCCAGATTGGTATCCAGCAGTGCGTGAATGGCATTGGTCACTTGCTGTTCAACCAAACCACCCATTGCCATAAACTTGGTATTCACATCATGAATATTTTCATTGAACTGTGATGAAATATGATGACTAAACACAGAATTATTTGACTCCAAGGTCGATGCTCCTAAAAAGTGTAATCTTTTTAAAAAGCATTAAACAGTACTTCGATGAATTTTTTATGACTAAAAAATGACAAAAATATGACAACCTTTATTAAATAAATTTTAACCAAAAAGGAATTTTGCTGTTCCTAAGCATAATACCAGCGTTGCCCCCACTTCAGCCACAATCAACGCCAGCATAAACAAGGTCATCAAAATACTCGGTAAGGTCCATTTTGCCACCTGATGCGGCTTGCGAAATTGATTGTTGGTATCCTTCAAAATACCGTGAATAATATAACTCAGCACCGAAGCAAAGAAAAATACCAGATTGGCAATCACACACAGCAAATTGGTCGTTGCCGACCATGTAGAAAAATATGCCAGTACTGCCAAAATCAAACAAGCAGGCGCATACAGCAGGCTCGCACGATGTGAAATATCAATATAATAATGTGCTCTAAACTGTGGTGAAGAGCGTATTGCCGCATATTTCCATACCCCTGTACACATCCCAATCCACAGAAATATACCACTTGATAAAATGGCAAATTTCACTGCAAGACTTAACTCCATTATTTTTATCCTTTCATTAATTACAAAACACATTAAATCAACACGATCAATCCATTATTCGAGATATGCTCAAAAGCACGCTTCTCATGAATGGGGCTGTAAGCTGAGAGTATGCCAAAATATTGCTATGTATTCATCCTAAACTGTATCTCCATGTTTACTTTTGCCGAAGATACCATGCTGCCGACGGTCGAACATACCACCACGGAAAAATGGCTGGATAAAATCCCTCAGACCATTGATATGCTACCCTCCATTCTGCCCGATCAATCCAATATACCGATTGTCCCCAGCACAGAAAATACCAAAGAACAAACATGGTGGGATCAGAAACAATATACTTTGCAAAATAAACTACAAGATTATGCCCAGTATCTGGATGGCTGGTTTGGTGAATCTGACCCAAATGACCCCGCTTCTGCCAATTTACGGATGATTTTGGATAATGAATGGAATAAATATGATGATTTTAGCGTTCAACCTCGTATTCGAGGGAAAGTCAAATTACCCACTTTAAAAAATCGTTTTAGCATCGTGTTTGG
>SSHE01000037.1 GCA_008017315.1 Acinetobacter sp. | reverse complement strand
CATTTAAAACCCCTTTGACATTAATGTCGATGGTATTGTGATGGGATTGAATGGGGGTGTTTTCAAATGCACCAGAATATAGAATTCCCGCATTATTCACTAAAATATTCAGTTCACCCGCCCAGTTTTTAAATTCCTGTAGTGCCATTTGCCACTGGCGATAATTGCTGACGTTTAGATAGCCCGCTTTGGCATTTTCGCCCAGTTCTTTGGCCAGAGCGTGTGCCTGTACCTCATTAATATCGTATATGCCCACTTTATAGCCGTGGTTGTGAAATAAACGCGCGATTTCAGCGCCAATTCCCTGTGCAGCCCCACTGATAAACACACTCTGTTGCATTGCTTTCCCTTACTTTATCTTGATATTTTTTGAATCCGTGTATATTACGCATAAGCAGTTTGCTGCTGCAACAATTTAGCTGTACCTAGTTTGGAGATCATCATGGAAAAGTTATTGGCAATCATGCAGGAATTAAGACAAAAATGTCCATGGGATCAGCAGCAAACACCTGAAAGCCTGACCCGTTATGCGATTGAGGAAGCCTATGAGGTGGAGGCGGCCATTCGGGAGGGCGATGTAGATCAAATCCGCAATGAGCTGGGCGACCTATTGCTACAGGTGGTGTTCCAGTCGCAAATGTACACTGAGCAGGGTGCATTTAATTTTCATGATGTGGTCGATGCGATTAGTGAAAAACTGATCCGCCGTCATCCGCACGTATTTCAGTCGCAACACGATCAAAACCTGAATGCTGAGCAGGTCAGCGAATTATGGAAACAGATCAAACAACAGGAAAAGCAGGGTAAACCACAGTCACTTCTGGATGAAGTCAAGCATGCACCCGCCTTGGTACAGGCACATGAGATTCAGAACAAAGCAGCCCAGCTTGGATTCGATTTTGAAACGGTAAAAGATGCCTATGCAAAGCTGGATGAAGAACTGGAAGAATTACAGGAGGTAATTGCAACGCAGGAAGTCGATAAAATACAAGAAGAATTTGGCGACTGTCTATTTTCTTTAATTAATGTAGGACGTAAACTTGGGCTGTCGAGTGAAACGGCCTTGTTGGCGACAATTCATAAATTTAGAAGCCGCTTTGCTTTTATTGAACAACAGGCACAACGACAACACAAAGACTTGCAGGAAATGAGTTTGGCAGAAATGGATGAACTCTGGGAGCAAGCAAAACGACAATTAAAACCTGAGGAAAAAACCAATGACTTTGCCACAGCCGCACAGCAAACATAGCGCTATTTTATTTATCCTTTTATGTTTGGGATGTTTTTCTCATGTGCATGCACAGCAGTTTGACCAGTCTTATGATCAGTGGAAAGCCCAGCAGCAGGCACGGGATCAGCAGTTGGCGAAACAGCCTAACAACAATTATTATCTATCACGTCCAACACAGCAAACCAGCTCAAAGCCTGTTTCATCTTCTGTAAATCAGCAGGGTGATAAAATTAGCCTAAATCAGGCAAATGTACAGCAGTTACAGACCCTGATTGGTGTGGGTGAGAAAAAGGCACAGGCTATTGTGGAATATCGCCAGAAGAATGGTGGGTTTAAAACCGTTGATGAATTGGTGAATGTGAAAGGGATTGGGCCAAAATTGCTGGAGAAAAACAAGGCACGGCTGATGCTTTAAGCGAAATTTTGAAGTATTTCTGTTTATTAGGCATGGGGATATGTTGAAACTTCAACAGAATAAATTGCCCTTTGTGTGGGTTGGAGCTATGATTAGCGACAAATTGTTATTTACGTCCTGACGTAGGAGACAGTGTCTTTTGCAAACCTTGCGCGCGGCAAAATGTGGTCTGTCCACAGCTCAACTCCCTCCCTCAATTCTCGATGTGATTGATAGCCTGAATAAAGCAGGCTATGAAGCATATATTGTGGGTGGTGGTGTTCGCGATATGATGTTAGGTCTTAATCCAAAGGATTTTGACGCAGTCACCGATGCTACCCCAGCTCAGGTGAAAGAAGTTTTTGGGCGGCGTTGCCGAATTATTGGGCGGCGTTTTGAGCTGGCGCATGTCTACTCAGGCCGCGAACTGATTGAGGTGGCGACTTTCCGTGCCCCACCGAAAAAAGCGGTGACCAGTGCATCTGGAATGATTCTTCGGGACAATAACTGGGGAACCATTGAGCAGGATTTCGCGCGCCGTGATTTTTCCATCAATACCCTGTATTACCAGCCACGTAAAGGCATCGTACTTGATTTTTGTCATGCGGTTGATGATATTAAAACGCGTACTTTGCGTTTTCTAGGTGAGCCTGCCCAGCGATTTGAAGAAGATCCCGTTCGGATGTTACGTGCTTTACGTTTTGCTGCGAAACTTAACTTCCAAATTGATCAATCGATTATTGATGTTTTTGATGTTGAAATGACCCAACTGTTGCGTGACGTTTCACCTCATCGATTATACGATGAGTCTCAAAAATTATTTACCATGGGACATCTTGCACGCGTTTTGTCGATGCTGATTGAGTTTGGTGTTTGGAAGCAATTATTTGCTGAAATTCCTCCAAATCTAACAGCTTTCATCGAGCGTGCAGCTAAAAATACTGATCAACGAATTCAAATTGGTAAGACCATTAATCCCGCATTTTTTTATGCAGTATTGTTATGGAAGCCTTTCTTAGAGCGTTGTGATTTTTATTTAAATAAAGGTGTTGTTCCTGCTGAAGCGCGTGCCCAAGCTGGTTTAGATGTATTGAAACGTCAAGCCACACGTACCATTATTCCTCGTTTTGCTGAAACTTTTATTCGTGAAGTATGGGAAATGCAAACCCGTTTGCTCAATCCAAAACCACAGCAAATTGAAGCTTTAGCTGGACATGCACGTTTTCGTGCAGGCTTTGACTTCTTGTTGTTACGTGAGAAATCAGGTGATAGCAGTACCGAAGGCATGGGTATTTGGTGGGAAGCTTACCAAGAAATGTCAATCGATCAAAAAGAAGTCGCAATTCGTCAATACAACCGTCAACGTAGTAAAACACGCCGTAAGACAGTTGAAGTTGATGAGCCAAAGACCACTGAGATTGAGCCTTTGGTCAATGTCCCTGAGCCTAGAAGCCGCCGTGCCAAGAAAGAACGTGTTAGAGCAGATGAATCAACTAGCCGTTTTATTGAAAAAGCGACTGCCGTTTCAGGACAAATCAATGCAGATCATCCGATCCTTAAGCGTAAGCGTGTACAACGTGATCTCAGCCAAGTGGTTTTTGGACCCACGCAATGACTATTCGTACCTATATCGGTTTAGGCAGTAACTTAGGCGATTCACAACAGATTCTTAGCGAAGCTGTTGTGAAGTTGGCTAGTTTAGGTTCGGTAAAAGTTTCAAGGCTTTATCAAAGTCCGCCGATGGGTCCTCAGGACCAGCCAAATTATCTAAATGCCGTTGTTCAATTGGACACGACACTTGAAGCACTTGCCTTATTAGACCAATTACAACAATTTGAGCAAGAAGCAGGTCGTATTCGTTTAAGGCGATGGGGAGAGCGCACGCTTGATTTGGATCTATTGATTTATGGTCAAGAGCAAATTCAAAATGAACGTTTGACCGTACCACATATTGGTATTTTAGAACGTGATTTTGTGATCCTTCCCTTATTAGATTTAGATGCTCATTTGCAGTTAAATGGGCACTCATTAAAAGATTTAGAACTAGTGCAGCAAGCAAACTTAACTGTAATCGCAGATCAATCTTGGGCAACTGCTTAAGATTGTTTCGTTCTGGAAATGCCTGCAGAGGATATCATCATGATTAGTCTAAGTGACTTAAGAAAATTTAAAGCTGATGGACGTAAGTTCTCATGTCTTACTTGTTACGATGCAAGTATGGCTAAAGCGATGGAATTGGCTGAAATTGATACAATTTTAATTGGTGATTCTCTAGGAATGGCGATTCAAGGAAGAGATTCTACACTTCCTGTGACAGTTGAAGATATGGCTTATCATACAGCAGCTGTACGTCGTGGTAATTCGCACGCGTTAATTATGACTGATCTACCATTCATGAGTTATGCAACGCTTGAAGATGGTCTAAAAAATGCCAAAGCCGTGATGCAAGTTGGCGCACAAATGGTCAAGATTGAAGGCGGTGCTTGGTTAAGTGAATTAGTCCAAGTTTTGACACGTAATGGTATTCCTGTCTGCGTGCATTTGGGATTAACGCCGCAATCAGTACACGTATTCGGTGGCTATAAACTTCAAGCACGAACGCGTGAAGCAGCAGATCAATTAATTGCGGATTGCCAAGCGGTGGTTGATGCAGGTGCTGCGGTATTATTATTAGAGTGTGTTCCAGCTCAGTTAGGCAAGGAAATTGCTGAACTATTTCCTAATACGCCAGTGATTGGTATTGGTGCAGGCAATGAAACTGATGGACAAGTCTTGGTGGTACAAGACATGCTGGTTTAACTTTTGGTCGCGTTGCGCGTTTTGTGCGTAATTTTATGAAAGAACAAGCGGGGGAAACAGCAATTATAGATGCGTTTAAATCGTATCATGCTGCTGTTCAAAATCAATCATTTCCAGCGAAAGAACACACCTTTCAAGTTGAGCTCTAACTCATGAAAACAGAAACAACAATACAAGGCTTAACCGCATCATTAGCACCGGCAAGAACAACAAAAAAACTTATTGGTTTTGTGCCAACTATGGGGAACTTGCATGAAGGTCATTTGACTTTGGTGCGCGCTGCAAAAAAAATCTGTGATGTCGTGGTGGTGAGTATTTTTGTTAACCCAATCCAGTTTGGTGCGGGTGAAGATTTTGATAGCTATCCACGTACCTTAGAACAAGATAGTCGTTTGTTGGCAGATGTAGGGTGTGACATTATTTTTGCCCCTTCTGTCGATCAAATGTATGGCAAGCAGCCTCGTTTAACCAATATTAGTGTTAGTCAAATTACCAATGATTTATGTGGTCAATCGCGTCCAGGTCATTTTGATGGCGTGGCGGTTGTTGTCACTAAACTATTCAATATTGTACAACCTGATTATGCTTTTTTTGGAGAAAAAGATTATCAACAATTGGCTGTAATTCGTCAGTTGGTGCAGGATTTAAATATTCCATTAGAAGTCATCGGCGTACCAATTGTACGAGCAGCAGATGGTTTGGCTTTAAGTTCACGCAATGGTTATTTGTCTGAAGAGCAACGAAGTATTGCGCCAAAAATTTATCAGTTGTTAAAGCAAGCTGAGGTTGGCTTGGGAGAGGGGCAATCACTTTCGCAAGTGTTAGCAAATATCTCAACGGAATTGACACAAGCTGGATTTGTTGTGGATTATGTAGAGGCTCGTCAACCTAATTTGCAACCAATTGAAGAGTTTGATCGTGATTTAGTTTTATTTATTGCGGCTAAATTAGGTTCAACACGTTTGATTGATAATTTACACATTAATTTCAAAACATAAAATAAATTAAAGGGCGATATGCGATGAAGCGTATTCTTATCGTGACAGGACAGTCAGGTTCAGGAAAATCATCTGCATTACAGGTGCTTGAAGATTTGGGCTATTATTGTATAGATAATTTACCTTTGGCATTATTGCCTGAAATTGTGTCAAAACTGGATCATGAGAATAATCTTGAGCAGTTGGCGCTGGGCGTTGATATCCGTAGTACCCGTGCCGATATGCAGGAGTTTGACCATGTTTTTGAACAATTGCAAAAACATGGTACCGTGGATATCATTTATTTAACCATGCAAGATCAGGATTTAGTTGCACGGTTTAGCTCTTCGCGTAGACCGCATCCCTTAGCAAATCGTTTTAATAGCCTGTTGCAATGTATACAGGAGGAAAAACAGTTGCTGATACCGATCCAGTTTCGTTCCACCGTGCATATTGATACCACAGATAAAAGTGTCCATGATTTAAAGCATATTTTGCTGACCAAACTGGGGCAGTCAGACAAGTTGATTGTGATTCTACAATCCTTTGGCTATAAACATGGCATTCCGCTTGATGCCGATTATGTATTTGATGTGCGTCATTTACCTAATCCGCATTGGGATTTAGAGTTGCGTCGTCTTTCTGGGTTGGATGATCCCGTCTGCCGTTTTTTAGAAAGCAATCAGCAAACCAATGAAATGTTTACCGATATTTATAACTTCTTGGAAAAATGGTTGCCAGCTTTTGCGGAAGGGCATCGACATTACATGACCATTTCAGTGGGATGTACAGGTGGGCAACATCGTTCAGTTTATATCGTGGATAGACTCAAACAGGCTCTTAAGGCAAAATGGACTGTCCAAATCTTACATAGAGAAATGAAGCACTGGTCATGATAGACACAACAATTGATGTAATTAATAAACTCGGCTTACATGCGCGTGCATCTGGTAAACTGATTGAAGTCACAACCAAATTTAGCTCTTCGATACAAATCGGCAAGGGTGATAAATTGGTTGATGCAAAAAATATTATGTCATTGTTGATGTTGGGTGCTGGTAAAGGCACAACATTAAGATTGGTGATTGATGGTGCTGATGAAGAAAAAGCACGGGAAGAAATTCAAACGCTGTTCGCAGCAAAATTTTATGAGGCAGAGTAATCGTGGCACGTGGTACCCAACAACGTTATACAGATGAAGATTTTGAGTCATTAGAAGGACGTGCGAGTAGAACCGAGCAAAAAAAAGCTGTGCAACGTATGGCTGCTTTAGGTGAGCAATTGGCTCAACTCAATCCAAAACAAATTCAAAAGCTTCCTGTCGATGAGCGTTTGATTGATGCATTACTTGAAGTGCAGAAGATCAGTTCATTTGAAGCACGCCGTCGTCAGTTTCAACGTGTTGGTAAGTTATTGCGTAATGAAAATGAAACCACGATTTTATCTTATTTGACACCGCAACAAGGTGCTAAAAAACAAATGCAATTGATGCGTTGGGTCGATCGAATGATTGATCAAGGTGATCCAATCATTAATGAGTTTAGTAAAGTGTTTAATGCTTCTGAACGCCATACTTTGCGTCAGCATGTTTTACGT
>SSHE01000048.1 GCA_008017315.1 Acinetobacter sp. | reverse complement strand
GACATGACTAATATGATGAAATTATCCAATCATATGGAAACAGGGATGAACGCTCTGGATGCCTGCCTACGCAGGCATGACGAATCCAATTTAATTGATCTTAAAAATTAAACATGCCATACGTTGGTTTTGACAGGTTCAACCTATTTTATGACATGATTACTTTTATGGTAAAATATTGCAAACTTTAATCAAATAGCTCTAAAAAGCTTGCAAAAATATGCAGAAAAAATGGCATTATTTGAACAAGTGATCCATCAAAAGAAGACCGATAAAGATAAGATTTACAGTCTGCATAAACCCTTTACCCGTTGTATAGCCAAAGGCAAGGTACACAAGGCTTACGAGTTTGGTCACAAAGTTGGGCTGATGACCACAGGTGAACCAAAGCAGCAAATTATATTGTCGATACAAGCATTGTTATGCCTATTTTTTATACGTAAATTTATGCAAATATGGTTACAAAATTCACGTCAGTTACGGTGTGTGGCTTGATATTTAGCGGTGATTAAGGAACGACTCGTTAATTTTCATATTCTGTCAATGCGTAAGTTCTAGATTTAAAGATATTATCTATACATTAACCACGTTATAATAAAGCAATAGTTTTTACGAGGAATAACAAATATGAAAATGTGGAACAACCTTACACTGGTGACCGCAATGTTGGCAATGAGTGTGGTCGCACAAGCCGATACATTAGGTGGTATCTATGCCAGTGTAGATTATTGGGCGGTACAAGGGAATTATAACGATAGTCGCCGAGTAGGTGATGCGTTAGATGTGGATGATGTTGGTCTTGCACAGTTTGCGGTATCGATTGAACATCCAGTACCGTTAGTCCCTAATGTCCGTATCCGCCATGTCACGATGGATGTAGATACGCAGCAAAAAATAGCAGGACAACCAACGTATAATGTCGATGTGAATAATACCGATGTCATCGCTTATTATGAGCTTCTGGATAATGTGGTTAGTGTGGATGCTGGTGTAGCGGCAAAAGCACTGGATGGCGATATTCAATATCTTGGTATTCATACATGGAAGCTGAGCGAAACTGTACCTATGCTGTATGGTTCGGTGGGTGGTAAATTGCCATTTACAGGTCTGAGTACCAAAGCGGAAGCTTTGATCAGTGTGGATAATCAGCTTAAAGTCAGTGATGTATCGGCAGAGGTGAAATACGATTTCATTGATACATTACTGGTCGATGTTGGGGCGAAAGTGGGCTATCGGATTTTGGATGTTGATTTAAGTTCGAAAAAAAGTTTGGATAATAAATTTCGTTTTGATGGTGTATATGCTGGTTTAGAAGTACATTTCTAAATCTATAAACAAAAAAGCGTCCGTAGCTAATACTGGACGCTTTTTTTGTTTCACGTGGAACGGTTATGTTAAATTGTCCCAAAACTGGCGGAAGTCTTCGGCAGTATGAATCCAGTGCTGTTTTGCGGCTTTAAAAATTGGGGTGAAGTTGATAAAACCATGGGTCATGTCTTTGGCTTCGGTATAGCGGACTTTGATTTTTGCTTGTTTAAGTTTTTCGGCATAGAGCTGTCCCTCATCATGCAATAAGTCAAATCCAGCCGTGATGACATAGGCAGGTGCGACTTTGCCAACATCACCATATAGTGGTGAAATCAGAGGGTCATCCAATGCAACCTGATGCTGTGTGGCATAGAATAAGGTGACATTTTCAATATCATGGTCATTGAGAATAACGCCTTCACGGAATTGATAGTATGAGGCATAGCGGATTTTTAAATCCACGGTTGGATAAATCAGTAGCTGTGCCGATGGTGCATAAATGGTGTGCTGGGTTTTTTGACTGACAACGGCACTGAGGTTGCCACCTGCACTATCTCCTGCAACGGCGATGCGTTTTTTCTCAATACCCAACTTGTCAGCATGTTGATAGACCCATTCTAATGCTTCGACACAGCAACCCACAATATGTTCGGGGGCATGCTCTGGTGCAAGTGGATAATCAATACTCATAACTTGTACATTGGCATGTTTTGCCAGTAAACGGCAGGCTTCATCATGGGTGTTTAAATCCCCCACGACAAAGCCACCACCATGATAAAACACAATCATCGGAAGTTTTTTCTTGGGATTTGGGTGGTAGTGTCTTGCGGCAATGGTCTGGCGTTTTAAGGGTAATTCGATATTTTCGACCAGTTTAATGGCTGTAGGTTTGGCAAGAATGGAACGCATTTGTTGCTGAAAGTGGCGACGGCTGGTTGGATAATCCTGTGTCACCAAAGCAGTTTTGTGCTGGAGTTGCTGTAAGCGTAGCATACATTTTAGGAACGGATGTAGTTCTGGAAAGTCATAGTTGTAGCCTAAAACACGTGCAAGACGTTGTTGTACTGCTTTGGGTGTTTTATCCAGTGTTCTGGCACTGATACCTTGGGTTTTATCCATTATTTTATCAATGAGCTGTCCCATATTGGACTCCGTATTGCTGTTTTATGAGGAAAGTTGTACGTCTAACATAACTTGAAAATATAAATTGTCAAATTATTCTACTGCTCTTCGTGATTTTTTTGCAGTATTCTTACAGCCAAATAGTGAGATGAAAAGGTGCAGCCCTATGTCTGGACAAAGAGAAAACTGGTCTGCTCGATCGGGGTTTATTATTGCTGCGGTTGGTTCTGCGGTGGGTTTGGGTAATATTTGGCGTTTTCCGTATGTGGCGTATGAGAATGGCGGCGGTGCTTTTTTAATTCCATACTTGGTTGCCTTATTTACTGCGGGCTTGCCGTTATTGTTTTTGGATTATGCAGTTGGACATAAATACCATGGTGCACCACCAACAGCGTATAAAAGATTGTTTAAGGCCAGTGAATCTTTGGGTTGGTGGCAGGTATCCGTCGCTATCGTGATTGCCATCTATTATGCCAGTGTGTTGTCGTGGGCTGGTAGCTATATGTTTTTTTCGATTGGGCAGCAATGGGGAGAGGATACAGAAAAATTTTTCTTCCAAACCTATTTGCAAACGGGTGAAGGGTTGAGTTTTGGCTTTGTACCGCATTTGTTTTTGGGGTTGGTTGTGATTTGGGCTGGTGTCATGCTGATTCTATATGGCGGTGTGAAAAAAGGCGTTGAATTATCCAATAAAATCTTTTTGCCATTATTAATTGTATTATTTAGCATTTTGGTGATTCAGTCCTTGCGATTACCTGGAGCGGTAGAGGGGCTAAACGCATTTTTTACCCCAGACTGGGCGAAGATGATGCAGCCCAAAGTCTGGCTGGCAGCGTATGGGCATATTTTCTTTTCGCTATCTGTCGGTTTTGGCATCATGGTCACGTATGCGTCATATTTAAAACCAAAAACAGATTTGACAGGTTCGGGTCTGGTGGTGGCATTGGCCAATTCATCCTTTGAAATTTTGGCAGGGATTGGGATATTTGCGGCACTTGGTTTTATGGCAAATGTGTCAAATAGCAGTGTGCAGGATGTGGTCAGTGGTGGTATTGGTTTGGCGTTTATTGCTTTTCCAAAGATTATTTCGAGTCTGGGAGCTAGTGGTGATTGGTTTGGGTTGTTATTTTTTACGTCGCTGATTGTGGCGGGGATGACTTCGTTGGTGAGTGTGTTGGAAGTGTCGATTTGTGCTTTTCAGGATAAATTGGGCTGGTCGAGAAAAAAAGCAGTGACGATTGTCGCAGGCAGTTCGGCAGTGATTTCAACATTATTATTTTCAACACATAGTGCGGTTACTTTTGTGGATGTGATTGATCATTTTACCAATAATATTGGGATTGTGCTGGGTGCATTTTTGTCGATTGTGCTGGTGGCATGGTTTAAACGACCATTGTTACAAGAGTTAAAGCAGCATGTGAACACCACATCAAGTATCCAGTTGGGTAAGGGTTGGGAGTTTATGTTGGTTGTGGTGACACCATCATCTTTATTGATTGCGTTATTATTGACCATATCGTCATTGTTGATGCAAGGTTATGGTACATATTCACTCCAGATACAGCTGATTTTTGGCTGGGGTTGTGTGTTGCTATTTGTACTTGGTGCAGTGGTGCTGCGTCGCTTAAAAGATCAATCTTAAAGGAGTGTATGGATGAATCATTCAGCAATCGTGATGATGGTGATGTCGATGATTTTACTTTGGGGAGGTTTGATCTGGTCGATTGTGCATTTAATCAAAAATCCTGAACTTGAGGACTAAGTATTTATTTTAAAATATGTTGTCCAAAATCTAAAAAATCCTGTAAATGAACCTTGATAATGGTCACCAAAATATCAAGGTTCATTTTTTGGTCATCGTGTACAGCGATATTGCGAAAGCCAACCATTTTTTGTAAGTTTTCTGCCAGTGAAATATTCATCCAGTTCGATTGTGCCAACAGTTGAAAAATATCTCGAGCACTTTGCGGTAAACCAAGCTGGTAGGTGCGAACAATGAAAGCGGTATCCAGTGGTGGCATGATTTAAGTTTCACGTGGAACATCACATCAGTTTACCCTTGTTTTTGAATTAAGCAATAATAAAAGCCATCGCCTTGTCCTTGTTGCGGTAATAGCTGGCGACCGTGTGCCTGAGCCATTCCCCAATCCGCATCTAAAATGATTTCTTTCGCCTCTATATACTGTGCAAAAAAATCCAACATTTGCTGTTCATTTTCGGATTTTAAAATGGAACAGGTGATATACAGCAAATGCCCACCGACTTTAAGCTGTGACCATAAGTGATGGAGAATTTCTTGCTGTAATGCGACAGTCTGGGCAATATCACTGGCTTTGCGTAACAAGCGAATATCAGGATGGCGACGTAATACACCTGTTGCAGAACAAGGTGCATCAAGGATGATACAATCTATTGCTTCTGGTGCTTGCCATGTGCGTGCATCGGCAGTGGCAAGATGAACAGCTGTATTGTGCAGTCGCAAGCGTTGTAAATTTTCATCAATCCGCTGTAAACGCTGTGCTTCGATGTCCAGTGCATAGAGTTGTTTGAGGCGATATTTTTCCAGTAGATGAGCGGTTTTCCCTCCTGGTGCAGCACAGGCATCCAGCACTATTTTATCATTGAGGTTGGGTAATACTGTCGCACAAAGCTGGGCATGTTCATCCTGTACCGAGAACCAGCCTTGTTCATAACCCACAAGGCTAGGAATATGTACAGGTTGTTGTAAAACAATGCCGACATCAGAATAGTGACAAGGTTGTGCAGCAATGCCTGCAAGCTGTAATTTATTCAAATACGCATCTCGCCCAATCCAGCGTTGATTGACTCTTAAGGTCAAAGGGGCGGCGTATTTAAGCTGTTGGCACAGTTCATCGATGTGTTCACTCCAGTCTTTTTTGAGGCGTTTATACAGCCAACTGGGTAAGCCATGTGTCGCATGTAATTGTTGCTGTAAGGTTTCACGCTCACGTACGGCACGCCGTAAAATGGCATTGACCAAACCACTGGCAGATTCAAAACCAAGTTGTTTAATCGCATTGACCGTTTCCGAAATAGTGGCATGTTCGGCAACACGGCTACATAGCAACTGATATAAGCCCAAATATAAAGCAGTTTCGACATGAATATCCTGTATCGGTTTTTGCAATAATGGTAAAGCGACTTGTTTTAGACCAAACCATTGTCGTAGTACGCCCAGACTTAATTCATGAAAGAGCGCCTTATCTTGTGGGGCAAGTAGGTTTAAATAGTGTGATTGTAATTGGCTTAAGGATTGCCCGTGTTGTACCGCAACCAATAATTGAATTAATCGGGCACGTAAGTTGAGCTTTGCCGATGCAGAGGTATTTTTCACAATAAAACTTGCCCTATCTGTAATTTTTGCGTTTGCATGATTTGCACGGCATTTAATGGTTTGCCGCCAGCCCATTGTAAACTGGTAAGTAGTAATGATGTCGCATCACCACATGCCACCACAATACCCTGTTTGCCAATGGTGAGAATTTCGCCACATTGTGCCTGATGTTGATGCTCAATCGGCTCGGCAGACCAGATGCGTAAAGGCGAATTTTCTGCTAACCAACAAAACGCCACAGGCACAGGGTGAAATCCACGAATGTGTAAGTCCAGTGTTTGGGCGGACTGTGTCCAGTCGATGCGTGCTTCATTTTTGACGATTTTATGTGCGTAATTGCTGAGACTCTCATCCTGTACTTCACGCTGTGCCTGATAAGTTTTGAGAGATTCTTTAGATTGCAAAACTTGAGTAATGGCTTCTGCACCAAGGATTGCCAGTGTGTCGTGTAGCGTTGCGGCATTGTCCTGTGCGGAGATGGGGCAATGGACTTTATACAGCATATCGCCTGTATCTAGTCCTTTGGCCATTTGCATAATGGTGATGCCCGTTTCGTTATCACCTGCCAGAATGGCACGCTGAATTGGTGCAGCTCCACGCCAGCGAGGGAGTAGCGACGCATGGATATTCAGACAGCCATATTGGGGTGTATCGAGAACGACTTGCGGTAAAATTAAGCCATAGGCAGCAACCACCATCACGTCAGCAGCAAATGCCGCCAATTGCTGTTGTGCTAAAATGCCTTCTTCAGAGCTACTTTTAAAATGTTCTGGCTGCATCACAGTCAAACCATGCTCAAGGGCAAATTGCTTGACAGGTGATGCGGTCAGTTTTTGTCCACGACCTGCGGGGCGGTCGGGTTGAGTATAAACCGCGACAATGTCATGTTCGGTTTTAAATAAAGCTGCCAATGCTGTGGCAGCAAAATCGGGTGTACCTGCAAAAATAATTTTCATTGTGTCAAAAAAACCTGAACTATTCACTCCATTATAGCCGATTTTCTATTCCAAAAATTTAACTGTCATTCCTGTACGGACATATTTTGCCAGATTGGTTGCATCCCAGTTGGTCAGGCGGATACAGCCGTGCGATGCGGTTTTGGAAACTAGCGAGGGAGCTGGCGTGCCATGAATCCCGAAAGAAGGTTTGGATAAACCGATCCAGACATTCCCCACTGGATTATTTGGCCCTGCTGGGAGCAGTAGCGATGTGTAATTATTCGCCTGAATAAAGTTTTTTGGGTTATAACTATACTGTGGGTTAAAGGTAATCCCAGCAATGCGATGCGTACCAGAAGGGGAAGGGTTGTCATCACTGCCAATGGTTGCTGGAAAAGCCGCTATCATTTTATTTTGTTGATTAAAAAGAAAGAGTTGTCGAGTGCCTTTGTGTGCAATGATGCTGTGGATACCATTGGGTAAAGTATTGCTAATGTTGGCGACAATAATCTTTTCCCCAATCTTATCAAATTGTGCATGTGGATTAATTTGCTGCAAAAACAACTCATCCATGTGGAACTTTTCTGCCAGCATTTCGGTGACACGAGTATAGTACAAGCCTTTCATTTTGGCTTGTTCGGCATAATTGCTCGGAATGCTCTTGGCATACGGTTGTTGTATATCTTTGTGCGTGATGCTGTACTCGATAAAAGTGGGGGTAGTATGATTTTGGGTGAGGCGTTGCCATGTATCTTGGTCTAATTGACCATCGCCACTGAAACCTTGCATGATTTGATAGGCAGCAATGGCTTTGGTGGTATTGAGCCCCGAACGCCCATCAATCGCCCCAGAGGAAGAAAAATTACGACTCAGCAACACCTGTAATTTGGCATAAAGCGGAAATTGTCCCTGTGCTAAGTCTGCCGACCATTCGGCTGAATTTAAGCGTTCTAGTGTCCATGTGGGTTGTTCTTTTGTCGCTGTAGAAAACGTGGAGATTTCTATGGGAGAGTGAGTTGTTTTTTCTTCAGCATAGAGTTGTATGGGGACTGTCAAAATATAGCAATATATACATATTTTTGTCATATTTTTACATTCCTTTGCATAAACTAGTCGCCAAAAATTGATAATTAAAATATCATGTGTTAAATCATACTAAAATTGTATATTTTAATGATTGCACTTTTCAAATGAATATGAGTGTGAGATTTTTATTAAGTTGTAAAAATAGTTATTTATCAATAATTTAACAAATATTTTTTTTTTTTTTACTGAATGAGTTTTTTTGTGATATGATTGACGTTATGTAGATTTTTTTTGTTGGTTGTCGATAAATATAAATGGGAATATCGACACCATGATGGATTCGAATTTTTTTATGAGGTATATGTAAAATGAGCGTACAAATTAAAGTCATTGCTGTACAGGGACAAGTGCTAAAACAAACAGGTTCTTCTAGCAAGCAGACGATGGTAAAGAATGGCAGTAAATTAGCCTTAAAAGGTAAATTGATATTGTCAGAAGATGCAAGCATTATCGTTAAACTCTCCGATGGGCGTATTGTGGAAATCCATGGTCGTGATTTAATCAATCAGGGTGGGGAATTTGACCTTGGTGTATTGGGTGAAAATACACAACCGCTATCGGATTTAGAAAAATTAGAAAGTTTTGCGACAAATTATAAAAATATTGTAATAGATGAAAGTCAAAGTAACATTGTTCGTTTGGAAGATGGACGTGTTTTCCAAAAGCAAGGTAAAGATTATGTAGAAATTGCAGGGGATTCTTTTGAAGATCCGAATGCAGCACAAGGTGGATTCCGTTTTGTGCAACTCACTCGTATTGGTGATAATCCTGTTGCGGATAGTGTGAATCCTGTTCAATTGCATCGTGTTGATGATTCTATTGCTCCATTAGGTATTACTTACCCAGAGCCAACTTTGACAGACAAACCATTTGAACATGGTATGGGGGGTGGGGCTTGGACTCCATTGGCTGCCATGCCAAAAATGAATGATGCCCCAACCGCAGCAAACGATCATAAAACCACAGCAGAAGACACGCCAGTTACAGGTAAAGTGACCGGCAGTGATGTCGATGGTGATAGCCTGAGCTATAGCAAAGGCAGTGATCCAAGCAACGGTACAGTGACTGTGGATGCCAATGGTAATTACACCTATACGCCAAACAAAGACTATAATGGTAGCGATAGCTTTACGGTGATTGTGGATGATGGTAAAGGTGGTAAGACCACTTCAACCATTACCATTGATGTGACTCCAGTCAATGATGCCCCAACTGCAGCAAACGATCATAAAACCACAGCAGAAGACACGCCAGTTACAGGTAAAGTGACCGGCAGTGATGTCGATGGTGATAGCCTGACCTATAGCAAAGGCAGTGATCCAAGCAACGGTACAGTGACTGTGGATGCCAATGGTAATTACAGCTACACACCAAATCCAAACTATAACGGTAGCGATAGCTTTACGGTGATTGTGG
>SSHE01000067.1 GCA_008017315.1 Acinetobacter sp. | reverse complement strand
CGATGACAAAATTTACAGGCTCAAAGTCGGAAGATAATACATGAGTCGTCTTGTCTATGCGATTTATGGAGCATCGGGTTGTGGTCGTAGTTTAATGCCTGTGGCACGACAACAATTACAGCGTTTAGGTATTTCGGCCAAAATCTATTTTATTGATGACAGTCTACAAGAACAGCGGATTGTAAATGGTCATACTGCATTAAACTACCAGTCGTTTAAAAACTTAAATGCTGTTCAAAAGTTTGTACAGATTGCCATTGCAAATAGTCAAATTCGTGAAAAACTTGCTAATCAGCTCATCATGGATGGTTTGCAATTGTGGACTGTACAAGCTGATAATGTGGTCATGATGGACAATATTGAAATTGATGAAGGTGCGGCATTAAGCCCTTTTGTTTCAATTACATCAAATATAAAAATCGGCAAATGTTTCCATGCCAATTTATATAGTTATGTTGAGCATGACTGTGTGATTGGTGACTATGTTACTTTTGCACCTGGGGTAAAATGCAATGGCAATATTATTATTGAAGACCATGCTTATATCGGTACAGGTGCTGTGATTAAACAAGGCACGCCAGATAAACCGCTCGTGATTGGTCGTGGTGCGGTGGTCGGCATGGGAGCTGTTGTGACGAAGAGTGTACCTGCTGGTGTAACTGTGGTGGGTAATCCAGCACGAATTTTAGAGAAAAAGTAAATGCTAGACAACACGGTCATTATTCATGTTTTGCAGGAACAATATCCAAACCTTTTGGCGATATATTTGTTTGGTAGTTTTGCTCAAGGGCAAGCTCAACAAGACAGTGATGTGGATTTAGCCGTGTTGGTTGATGATGCGAAACTAGACAGTTTAAAGCTGTGGGAAAATGCCCAGACATTAGCTATAAAATTGGGACGTGATGTGGACTTGGTGGATTTGCATCAAGCCTCAACCGTGTTGCAGTATCAAATTATCCAGTATGGGCAGCGACTTTGGGCAAAAAATGATTATGCTGATGAGTATGAATTGTTTATTCTCAATGAAAAATTAAAATTCGATGAATTACGCCAAGCACAATTACAAGACATCCAACAACGAGGATATGTCTATGCAAAGTGATGTGATTTTAAACAAAGTAGCAAGTATAGAACGCTGTGTGGCACGAGTGCGTGAGGAATATCAAAAAGATATTTTGACTTTTGCCACGGATTATACTCGTCAAGATGCCGCATTGCTAAACATACAGCGTGCTTGTGAACTCTGCATTGACATTGGGCAGCATATTATACGCAAAGAAAATTTAGGCTTGAGCCAAAGTGCTCGGGATGTTTTTGCGATTTTGGCACAACATCATAAAATACCGACGGTTTTGGCACAGAATTTACAGAACATGGTCGGTTTTCGTAACATTGTGGTGCATAGCTACCAACAAATTAATATGGTGATTGTGATCGCTGTCATTGAACAACGTTTAGATGATTTTTTGCAATTTACCCAAGCCTTACTCCCACAATATTGTTTACTTGAGGATAAAATATGTTAAACACTGCATTTGCACCATGGCCAAGTTTTACCCAACAAGAAGCAGATGCTGTTTCTCAAGTCTTGTTATCGAATAAAGTCAATTATTGGACAGGACAAGAGTGCCGAGAGTTTGAGAAAGAATTTGCAGCTTGGGTTGGAACAGACTACGCCATTGCCTTAGCCAATGGTACAGTGGCTTTGGATGTGGCATTAAAGGCATTAAACATTGGTGCAGGTGATGATGTGATTGTCACCTCACGCACCTTTTTGGCTTCTGCAAGTTCGATTGTCACTGCAGGGGCGAATCCGATTTTTGCCGATGTTGAGTTGGATTCTCAAAATATTTCTCGCCGTACCATAGAAGCGGTGCTTACGCCCAATACCAAAGCGATTATTTGTGTACATTTGGCAGGTTGGATGTGTGATATGGATGACATCATGCAACTGGCGGAAGAAAAAGGCTTGTATGTGATTGAGGATTGTGCCCAAGCCCATGGGGCAAAATATAAAGGCAAATCCGCAGGTTCAATAGGACATATTTCCGCTTGGTCATTTTGCCAAGATAAAATCATGACCACAGGCGGTGAAGGGGGTATGGTCACCACCAATGATGAAAAGTTATGGAAAAAAATGTGGTCATACAAAGACCATGGTAAAAGTTTTGACAGTGTTTACAATAAGCAGCACCCTGCTGGATTCCGTTGGGTACACGATTCCTTTGGTACGAATTGGCGGATGATGGAAATGCAAGCCGTGCTTGGGCGGATTCAATTAACACGCATGGCAGAATGGACGGCAAAGCGGACTGAACATGCAGAACAAATTTTGCAAGCGTTTGAACATTCAGCCTATTTTACCGTACATCGTCCAGGTACAGATTATCTACATGCACAATATAAATGTTATGTGCAGGTCAATCCTGAACATTTACCACAAGCTTGGTCACGTGATCGGATTATGGCAGAAATCAATGCTTTGGGGGTGCCGTGTTTTAGTGGCTCATGTTCAGAAGTGTATTTGGAACATGCCTTTGACGATACGGCTTGGCGACCAGCACAGCGTTTAGTCAATGCACAACGTTTAGGGGAAACCAGCCTGATGTTTTTGGTACATCCAACATTAACGACTGAAGATATAGAACAAACAGTGACTGTGATTCGGCAGGTGATCGCTTTGATTCAATAACAGAATTGATGCTCAATCCTATGATGACATGTGATACCCGATGTTGGACTCCTTATGTTAAAAACTGCTTTAATTAATCTTTCGGCCATACAACGTAGCTATAAAAAAGGCGTGTTGGTGCTATTAGATGCCTGTATTTTGCCACTTTTGATGTGGATTGCCTATTCTATTCGTTTATTTGAACCTGCCACGGATGTGATGTCTGGTTTACCACTTTGGTTTGCCGTGGTGAGTGTACTGGGTTTGACCAGTTTATGGATTTTTGGCATCTATCATGCGGTGATTCGTAGTTTTAATGAAAATTTAATTTTGCGTTTAGCCTTAGCAACCATCTTGGTCGTTGTGGCACTTTATGTGTTGAGTTATGCCCACCTTGCATTGATTCCCATGAGTATTCCACTCATGTTTGGTTTTTTGTTATTTGCATGGGTGTGGGGAAGTCGAGCGTTTATTCGATTTTTGGTGGGGTATGCCTTATCCAGTCATATTCCAAAAATTCGTGTGGCGATTTATGGTGCAGGGAGTGCTGGACAGCAAATGGCGACTGCATTGCATCGTTCACCGCATTATTTGCCTGTATGTTTCTTGGATGATCAGCCCAATTTGCAGGGGCAAGTGGTGACAGGTCTGAAGGTGTATTCACCAAAGCAGCTCATTGCTTTGGGCGAAAAATATGCCATTAATGAAGTCTTGTTAGCCATCCCTTCTATGAATAAACAGCAAAAAATAGAAATAATTAAAAGCATCGAGCCTATTTTTGCAAAAGTACGAGAAGTCCCTAGTTTGGAGCATTTGGTTGATGGGCAATTACAAGTGTCGGATATTCGGGAAGTGGATATTGTCGATTTGCTAGGACGAGATCCTGTACCACCAAAATATGATTTATTAGACAAAAATATTACCGATAAAGTAGTCATGGTGACAGGGGCAGGCGGTTCGATTGGTTCAGAATTGTGTAGGCAAATTATCAAACGTCAGCCTAAATTGCTGATTTTATTTGAACAATCTGAATTTTCATTGTATAGCATCGAAAAAGAATTGAGTGTACTCTACCTTGATAAAGTCATTCCCATCTTAGGAACGGTGCTCAATCAAGATAAGTTAATTCGAGTGATGACGCAGTATGCAGTACAAACGGTCTATCATGCAGCCGCATATAAACATGTGCCACTGGTAGAGTCGAATCCGATTGAAGGATTACGCAATAATAGTGTTGGTACAGCCAAAAGCTTAAATGCGGCAGTGATGTCGCAAGTCGAAACATTTGTCTTGATTTCGACGGATAAGGCGGTGCGTCCAACCAATGTCATGGGTGCATCCAAACGTATTGCAGAGTTATATTGTCAGGCGATTGCCGCTCAAACTAGCAAGACAAAAATTAGTATCGTGCGTTTTGGTAATGTACTGGGTTCTTCGGGTTCGGTCGTACCATTATTTAAACAACAGATTGCGAAAGGTGGGCCGATTACCGTAACACATCCAGAAGTCACACGTTATTTTATGACCATTCCAGAGGCTGCATTATTGGTGATTCAAGCAGGTGCAATGGGGCAAGGTGGGGATGTATTTTTGCTGGATATGGGCGAATCGGTCAAAATTCGTGAGCTTGCGGCACAAATGGTACGGCTAAGTGGTTTGAAACTCAAACAGCATCCAGAAGATGAGGGCGATATTGAGATTCAATATACTGGGTTGCGTCCAGGTGAAAAATTGTATGAGGAACTATTGATCGATCAAAGTAATGTACAGCCCACTAGCCATGAGCGGATTGTAAAGTCTTTTGAGAAGTTTTTTACGTTAGATGAATTGGTACTTTTATTTGAAAAATTGGAAGAAGTATATACCAATAAAACGGATTTAGATTGGGTTCTTGCACAGTTAGAATATTTTGTGGATGGTTATCATCGTAGCAAGGATGTGGTGGTCAATTAATGAAAAAACTAAAGGGCAAATATGCCCTTTAGTTTTGAGTGGTATTAGGTTTGCAATGATAGATTACATTTGATACATAGGAATATCATGCAACACCACACCATCCAGTTTTAATCCAGTCTGTTCAAATTGAGATTTGGCTAACACAATATCTTGGCTGGTGGTTTTACCATATTGCACCAGTGCGAGGTTAAAGTCGCTATATTTCGCCAAGGTCAAACTATCTGGGCAAGAAAGGATAGGTGCAGCACTTAGAATAATATAATCGTATTGTTCCTGAAGCTGTTGGATGAGTTGGTGGAATTTTTCGGTATGACCTAACCATGCAGAATCGGCAGTAAGCTGACCACATGGAAGCACACTTAAAGAAGTATCTGCAATTGTCTGTATAGTTTGCTCTAAGGTGGTTTTCCCAAGCAAATATTCAGCCAATCCTGGTGATGGATTGCGGGTAAAAACTTGAGCAATAGTCCCAGTGTGTAGATCGGTATCTATCAGCAAAATGCGTTTATTGGTTTTACTGAGTGCTAAGGCCAGCTGTTTTGCAATATGGCTTTGCTGTGTATTGGCGGTAATGCTCGAAATTAATATCGTAGGATGTGCTTTATCGGTGAGTTTAAATAATAAGGTAGGAATAAACGTCGCTAATTTTGTGGCATTATAGTCCACTTGACGCTGCTTGTGCCACAATGATTTTTTCTGCTGTACGAGTTCTACATAAGTGGTTAAATCGGTAAGGGTTCTGATTTCTTCACGATGATGTACGCCAGATTGTGATACCATACGTAATAAAGAGATGAAAACGCCAATACACCCACCCACCAACATTGCCAGAATCAGGATAATGAGTTTTCTAGGCTTGATGGGTTTTGCAGGTTCAATTGGATAATCCAAAATACGTGTACTGTCTAATTCCCCAGCTTGTGCCAGACTTAAGGACTGGTATGAACCTAATAAACTGGTATAAAGTTGGGTCTTAATTTGGACATCTCGATAATATTGCAAATATTCACTTTGTAGATTTGGTAGATTTTTTAATGTGCCATTTAATTGATGAATCTTATGATCTAAGGTAGAAATTTGAGCATAAATTTCCTTTATTAATGGGTGCTGATCGGTATATTGTGCAGTAAGTTGGGCGAGTTTCTGTTCTAACTGAATTTTTTGTGTTTCCAGCTCTACACTTTGTTTGAGGTATAGTGTGGATTCCTGTTGAACATCAATCATGCCATTATTTTTACGGAACGTATTAAATTGGCGTTCGGCCTGCTCTAAGTCTTGTTTGACCTGAGGAAGTTGTTGATTTAAAAAAATTAAAGACTTTTCTTTTTCTTTCGCTTTGGTTGATAAACTTTGTGCTTGATAGGTCTGTACAATATGATTCAGGACTTTGATCAAATGCTGCTTGTCTGTACCATGATAACTAATCTGAATAATACCTGCTTGTTTGCTCAGTTCAGCCACATTGAGATCTAATGAAAGTGAGTTAAACGCTGTCGAAAGCGTTTGTTTTTGAATAGTGTATTGACCTTGTAATGGGGTTTTACTCTCAATCAGAATATGCCAGCCCATTGATTTTTGGGTGTGATTTAATGTGCCTTTTAAAATGTCTTGACCTGTTTGATTGGAAGTCAGAACAAAAGATTGACCTTGAAAAGACAAAGTTAAATTTTGATTAAGATAAGCTGTGGGGACTTCAAAGTGACGAATCGTAAAAATACGGTCACGATGGTGAACTTGTACTTGTTCTGGGCTGTAATCTAGTGAAAAAAGGCGTGTTGAAGTGACTTTTTGCCATAATGATTGTTTCGGGGAGAGTGATAAGTCTAGGTTGAGCTCAGCGATAGTTTGACCTAAAATGGTACGAGATTTTATCACCTCAATTTCAGTTTGGATGGATTGCTGTCCTCCACCGAGATTGATGCCAGCTAAACTTCCCAAGGATGCAAGTTGTGGACTAAGCCCAGCCAAACCAGTTGGTTTATTATCAATCATCTGGATTTTTGCATCTACACTATAAACATTTGGCGTGCTTTTGATATAAAACAGTGCAACAATAATCATTAATAATGTGCAGGGTAGGATTATATGCCATTGATATAATAGAAAAAAGAATAATTCCTTAGGGG
>SSHE01000002.1 GCA_008017315.1 Acinetobacter sp. | reverse complement strand
GGTCATATATTTGTCACTTAATTGTCATATTAAAATTTCACAATAACCGCACAGAAACAATTATCTATGTATAGAGAGATAAAAAATGCGTTTAACTCAACTTGGTTTAGCTCTAGCCGTTGTTGCGACAACTGCCGTGACCACAACTCATGCTGCACGTGATACCATTCAGATTGCAGGTTCTTCGACTGTATTGCCATTTGCAAGTATTGTTGCAGAAGAATTTGGTAATACCTATCCACAATTTAAATCACCAGTGGTGGGTTCTGGTGGTTCATCTGGTGGTTTGCGTCAGTTCTGTCAAGGTGTAGGCGATAATACCATTGATATTGCTAACTCATCACGTCAGATTAAAGACACTGAAATTGCAAGCTGTAAAAAAGCAGGCGTAACCAAGATTCAGGAAATTAAGTTTGGTTATGACGGTATCGTATTTGCATCAAATTCCAAAAAAGCAGCGTATGCGTTAAAACCATACCACGTATTTGCGGCATTGGCTGAAAAAGTACCTTCTAAAGGTCAGCTAGTTGCAAACCCATATACCATGTGGAATCAGATTGACCCGAAATTACCAAAAGAGCCAATTACACTGGTGATTCCTGCATCGAATCATGGTACACGTGAAGTATTCCAAGAAAAGATGGTCGCGGCTGGTTGTGAATCGTATGATTACTTCAAAGCTTTAGAAAAAGAAGCACGTGAAAAAGCCTGTTCATCATTCCGTAAAGATGGTCGTGTGATTGAAGTTGCAGGTGACTATACCGAAACATTGGCACGGTTAAAAGCCTCTCCAAGTGCTGTTGGTGTATTTGGTTTAAGTTTTTATGATGAAAATAAAGACCGTTTGCGTGTAGCGACAGTGAATGGGGTCACACCATCTGAAAAAACAGTATTAAATGGTCAATATCCTGTGTCACGCCCACTTTACTTTTATGTCAAAGGTGAGCACCTCAAAGCCATCAATGGTTTACCACAATACGTAGAATTTTTCTTGAATGCTAAAGTATCGGGTAAGAACAGTAAACTGGTGAAAGCTGGCTTAATTCCAATGAATGATGCAGAACGTAGTAAAATTCTTGCAAATTTCAAAGCAGGTAAGACTGTAAACTAATGCGGTATCGTGCAAAAAGCTGGTGATGGATGGACTATCATCGGCTTTTCGCCTGTGGTTTTATTCATGTTTTCAAAATATTACATATTCGGTGATGACCCGATACAACAGCATCTGGAGTATCCATGAATTTATTACTGATTGGCATATTGCTCGCAATCATTGCGGTTGCCTATCAGATTGGCTTAACACGTAGTAAGTCGATTGCTGGTAAGGGGAACAGTTCGGCAATATTACACTCACGCCCAGGCTATTACGGCTCTTTGGTGGCGTTATGGTGTGGTATTCCAGCTGCTATTTTATTATTACTCTGGAATATTGCAGAGCCTGCTATTTTGCGTCATATCGCATTGGGTCAGTTACCTGCCCATGTGCTCAATGCTTTAAGTACTGCCGAAGTTGATGTATTGCTTAGGCGAGTACAAGCCATCGCTTCTGGTTTTGGTGTGAGTGATACTGCTCAAGCCTATGAATTGGCAGCTGCCGCCAAACTTAAAACTTATCAGTCAGTTGCTTTAATTGCCAAATTTACCGTGATTATTTCTGTGGCTTTGTTTGGTCTGGCGTATGCAAGACAACGTATCTCCCAGCAGTATCGTGCGAGAAACCAAGTAGAAAAAGCCGTCAGTATTGCCTTGGCACTTTGTTCGGGCATTGCGATTCTTACGACGCTTGGTATCGTGATGTCAATGCTCAGTGAAGCATTACATTTCTTTGATTTTGTGAGCCCAATGGATTTTTTCTTCGGTACAGAATGGAGTCCAGGCTTTAGTACTACAGGCAGTGCTGAGGGTAGCTATGGTTTGTTGCCGCTGCTTTGGGGCACACTTATGGTCAGTATCATCGCTTTGGCGGTGGCTGTACCTGTAGGTCTAATGACGGCCATTTATCTAGCGGAATATGCCAAACCTCGTTTTCGTGCGATTGTGAAACCGATCATCGAAATTTTGGCGGGGATTCCAACCATTGTCTATGGTGTGTTTGCCTTGATGGTGATTGGGCCATTTTTTCATACACTTGGCAATACTTTGGGGATGAATGTCAATGCGACCAGTGCCTTAACCGCAGGTTTTGTCATGGGGATTATGATTATACCATTTGTATCGTCATTGTCGGATGACATTATTACGCAAGTGCCTCGTTCGTTGCGTGATGGTTCACTCGGATTGGGTGCAACCAAGTCTGAAACGATTTTAAAAGTCGTGATGCCAGCCGCATTACCTGGGGTTGTGGGGGCGTTCTTACTTGCAGCATCTCGTGCCATTGGTGAAACTATGATTGTGGTGTTAGCAGCAGGGAATAGTCCATTATTACACGGCAATCCACTGGAAGCGGTATCTACAGTCACCGTGACGATTGTCAATCAACTCACAGGTGATACCGATTTTGCTAGCCCACAATCGTTGGTTGCCTTTGCCTTGGGTCTGACGTTATTTGTGATTACGCTGGGATTAAACATTGTTGCACTCTACATTGTGCGTAAATATCGTGAGCAATACGAATGAGCATATCAAATCAACCTGCAATGGGTCATATTCCTGAATTTGATCAACAAAAAGCAGCAGAATTACAAGCAGAACGTCGCAGCCGTATTGAAAGTTCGTTAAACAAACGTCACCGTAAAGAGAAAGCTTTTAAGGCAATGGGATTTACTGCGGTATTGTTGGGTTTATGTTTTGTTGCCTTATTGTTTGGCAGTATCTTGAGCCGTGGTTTACCTGCATTTTGGCAGTCTTCCATGACCACATCGGTTTATTTTGACCCGAATGTGATTACAGTTGCAGCCAAACCTGTGCCACGTTCTGGTGAATCTCCAGCTGCATTTGAAGAACGTTATATCGCATGGCAAGGTGAATTTGCTATGGTGGATTGGGATAGTTTGCTGGTCAATAGCGTACTTGCCCAAGACCCGAAACTGGCAGCCCATCGAGATGAGATGATCAATATTTTCAGTAGTTCGGAAGGTTATCGCCTACGTGATATGGTGCTGGCAGATCAGAGCTTGATTGGTAAAAAGCAAGACATCAAATTTTTGACAGCTGCCGATGTCGATGTTTGGGTATCAGGTAAAATTGATAGAAGTTTGCCTGATGAACAGCAAAAACTTGACCCAGAAATTCGTCAGTTAGCCGATCAAATGAAAACGGATGGGGTTATTCGTAATACGTTTAATACCCAACTGTTTACCAATCCTGATTCTCGTAGTGCACCTGAAATGAGTGGTTTGGCAGGTGCATTTATGGGATCATTATTTATGATGCTCATTGTCATCTTTATCTCGATTCCGATTGGTGTTGCTAGTGCGATTTATTTGGAAGAATTTGCCAAACAGAACTGGCTGACCGATATTATCGAGGTCAATATCAACAACCTTGCCGCCGTACCTTCTATTGTATTTGGTTTGTTGGGTGCAGCAATCTTTATCAACTGGTTTCATCTGCCACTTTCTGCCCCTTTGGTTGGTGGTCTGGTATTGAGTTTAATGACCTTGCCCACCGTGATTATTACCACACGTGCATCTCTCAAAGCTGTGCCACCGTCGATTCGTCAGGCAGCTTTAGGTTTAGGTGCATCCAAAATGCAAAGTGTATTCCATCATGTGTTACCGTTGGCTTTGCCTGGTATCTTGACAGGTGCAATTATTGGTGTGGCACAGGCATTGGGTGAAACTGCACCACTATTATTGATTGGAATGAGTGCATTTGTTGCCAATATTCCAAGTACCCCCGTAGATCAAGCCACAGCTTTACCTGTTCAAATTTACTTATGGCAGGGCAATGAATTGCGTAATTTTTTTGAAGGGCGAACTGCAGCAGCCATTATCGTATTGTTGGCGATGATGATTGGATTGAATAGTTTGGCTATTTGGTTACGTAAAAAGTTTGAAGTTCGTTGGTAATTGGAGAAGTATGATGAATACAACACTTGAAGAAAAATCAGTTACACAGGATATGAATGTGAATGATCTCGATACTTTATCGCAAACGTCTCAAGATATGCAGCCGAATGTGACCACACCAGCAACGCCTTTTGATGTACAGAGAAAGGAGAAAACCGATCACCAAACCGTCAAGATTAATGCCAAAGATGTGCATGTGTATTATGGTGAATCCGAAGCCATCAAAGGCATTGACTTAGACATTTATCAAAATGAAGTGATTGCTTTTATTGGCCCATCTGGTTGTGGTAAATCAACATTCCTACGTACTTTAAATCGTATGAATGATACCATTGATAGCTGCCGTGTCACAGGTCTGGTCAGTATAGATGGTCGAGATATTTATGATCAAAATCTGGATGTGGTATTACTGCGTGCACAGGTCGGGATGGTGTTCCAAAAACCCAATCCATTTCCAAAGTCGATTTTTGACAATGTTGCTTATGGTCCGAAATTGCATGGTCTGGCAAAAAATAAATACGACCTTGAAGAAGTGGTGGAAAACAGCTTGCGTAAGGCAGGGTTGTGGGAAGAAGTGAAAGACCGCTTACATCAACCTGGTACAGGGCTTTCAGGTGGTCAGCAGCAACGTTTGTGTATTGCTCGTACCATTGCAGTTAGCCCAGAAGTGATTTTGATGGATGAACCGTGTTCGGCACTTGACCCGATTGCAACCGCAAAAGTAGAAGAATTGATTTCAGAATTATCCAATCAATATACCATTGCGATTGTGACCCACTCGATGCAACAGGCGGCACGTGTATCTGACCGTACAGCCTACTTTCATTTGGGGGATTTAATCGAAGTAAATTCAACCGAAAAAGTCTTTACCCAACCTGACCATCAACTCACTGAAGCCTATATTACAGGGCGTTTTGGTTAATCTTACTGCAATGGAAAAGAGCTGTATTTACAGCTCTTTTTTGTGTGTAATGATTTATACCTGCAGCTGACTTGAGCTAGCAATCACATGATGTTGTATAAAAATAAGCTACAAAAAGGTTAAATTGTGCTGATGTGCCGAAAAACTAAAGCGATAAAGTGCTTTACCCATCTGGTTTTTTTTAGGACAATATGCCACATCTTTTTGTGGTGATGACAACCACGCTTAATCAAGCTAAATTTTGGAATTGACGTATGACAACCCCACTTAACCAACGTCGCAATGCCAATGCTATTCGTGTTTTGGCAATGGACGCAGTACAGCAGGCAAATTCAGGTCACCCAGGCGCACCGATGGGTATGGCGGATATTGCGGATGTGGTTTGGCGTGAGTTTTTAAATCACAACCCAAACAATCCACAATGGGCAAACCGTGACCGTTTTGTACTGTCCAATGGTCATGGGTCAATGTTGCAATATGCTTTACTGCATTTAACTGGATACGATTTAAGCATTGAAGATTTAAAGCAATTTCGTCAGTTACATTCCAAAACTCCAGGTCACCCAGAGCTAGGTTATGCCCCAGGTATTGAAACGACTACAGGGCCTTTAGGACAGGGAATTGCCAATGCGGTAGGTTTTGCGTTGGCAGAAAAAACGCTGGCAGCACAATTTAATAAAGACGATATTCAACCGATTCACCATTTTACCTATTGCTTTTTGGGGGACGGTTGTTTGATGGAAGGGATTTCACACGAAGTCTGTTCATTGGCTGGCACATTACAATTGGGGAAATTGATTGCCTATTATGATGATAATGGGATTTCGATTGATGGTGAAGTCGAAGGCTGGTTTAGTGATGATACTGAACAACGCTTTAAATCTTATGGCTGGCAGGTACTTCGTGTTGATGGTCATGATGCTGATGCAATTCATCAGGCAACTATGGACGCAAAAGCTGAAACCACTAAGCCAACAATCATTATCTGTAAAACTATTATCGGTCTAGGTTCGCCAAATAAACAAGGCAAAGAAGATTGTCATGGTGCACCACTAGGTCATGATGAAATTAAGTTAGTTCGTGAAACTTTAGGCTGGACAGAAGATGCGTTTGTCATTCCAGAAGATGTGTATGCAGCGTGGGATGCCAAAGATAAAGGGCAGCAAGCCGAATCTGCATGGAATGACGTGTTTGCCCAATATCAAGCCAAATATCCAACTGAAGCAGCCGCATTACAACGTCGGATTACTGGTGATTTACCAGCGGATTTTGCCGAAAAAGCAGCTCAATTTATTGCGGAAACCAATGCCAAAGGCGAAACCATAGCCACTCGTAAAGCCAGCCAAAATACCTTACAGGCATTTGGCCCATTACTTCCTGAAATCTTGGGTGGTTCGGCTGACCTTGCAGGTTCAAACCTGACTTTATGGAAAGGTTGCCAAGGTGTGCAAGACAATCCAGCAGGTAACTATGTACATTATGGTGTACGTGAATTTGGTATGACTGCCATTGCCAATGGTGTGGCATTGCATGGCGGCTTTATTCCTTATGTTGCTACGTTCTTGATGTTTATGGAATATGCTCGTAATGCCGTGCGGATGTCAGCCTTGATGAAACAGCGTGTGATTCATGTTTATACCCACGACTCGATTGGTCTAGGCGAAGACGGCCCAACCCATCAACCGATTGAACAGATTGCATCATTACGTGGAACACCAAATCTTAATACATGGCGACCAGCCGATACGGTAGAAACAGCGGTGGCATGGTTATCTGCTTTAGAATGTCAATATAATCCAACTGCACTGATTTTTTCACGTCAGAATCTGCAATTTCAAACTCGTACGGATGAGCAAATTGCAGCGATTGCCAAAGGTGGTTATGTCTTGGCACAGGAGAAAGGTGAATTAAAAGCCATTATCATCGCCACAGGTTCGGAAGTAGAGTTGGCAATGCAAGCCTATGCAGAACTGGATGGTGTACGTGTGGTGTCGATGCCATGTGCAGAAATTTTTATGCAGCAGGATGTCGCATATCGTGAGGCGGTGTTACCTACCAGTATTCGTGCCAGAGTTGCAGTTGAAGCCGCACATGTGGATTATTGGTGGAAGTTTGTGGGCTTGGATGGCAAAGTCATTGGTATGACCACTTATGGTGAATCCGCTCCAGCCAAAGACTTGTTTAATCACTTTGGTATTACCAAGCAAGCCGTAGTAGAAGCGGTGCAATCCTTGTTAGCATAATTTGCTGTAATGCTCGCTGCAAAACAGGTATC
The DNA here is from genome assembly GCA_008017315.1 of Acinetobacter sp. Taxonomy (GTDB): domain Bacteria; phylum Pseudomonadota; class Gammaproteobacteria; order Pseudomonadales; family Moraxellaceae; genus Acinetobacter. The sequence continues at coordinate 14,146 of SSHE01000002.1, read as the reverse complement.
TTTTAGATACCTGTTTTTTTATTGTATCTCTACATACCGCAATTGTTGTATGATATGCACAGTAATTTGAGGAGTAATATTCATGTCAGAGCAAGCAAATTCAACTGTAGCCGAAGAAATTCCAAATTTGATGATTACGCCATCGGCACAGGAGTATTTGAAAGACTTATTGGCGAAGCAAAATACTCTGGGTATTGGTGTACGTGTTTTTGTCGAAAATGCAGGTACAGCAAAAGCGGAATGTTGTATGGCATATAGTGCACCTGATGACGTACTACCCACTGATTATAAACAAGATTATGCTGATTTCCCTGCTTTTATTGATACGCCATCCATTCCGTATCTACGAGATGCAGTGATTGATTATAATAAAGACCGTTTTGGTGGGCAGCTGACATTTAAAGCACCAAATTCCAAAGTGCCACGTGTTGGGCCGAATGCCTCATTGGAAGAGCGGATAGCTTATGTATTACAGGCAGAGATTAATCCAGGTCTGGCTGGACATGGTGGGAACTGTAGTTTGGTAGAAATCTTTGAAGACCCAGAACATGGTTTGACTGCAGTATTACAATTTGGTGGTGGCTGCCAAGGCTGTTCAGCGATTGATATTACCTTAAAACAAGGGGTAGAAACGACGTTGCAGGCACATATTCCAGAACTAGCACGTGTGATTGACAAAACAGACCATACCCAAAATGCTGGTGCATATATGAAATAGATTTTAGATAGTGTTGAATGTTTATTGATAAACATTCAACATATCAGCAAGTTCAATAAAGACTGTCGATACCTTCGGCAGTTTTTTATTCAGCTAAAATATTTTGTACTTGCTCAGAATGATAAAATTCTTCCAAATAGACTCGAATTCGTTGCATGAGATAACCATCGTTAATTAGTTGTTCAATAATGGGAATAATGAGTTCATAGAGTTCAGAACGGAGTAGATTTTCATCGACATTTAAATCACTTAATGCCTTGGCAAAAGTTTCCTGTTCATGGCGTTGTAACCATGCTTCTACGCCCGTGGCGACTTGGGCTTTTAGATAAGGGGTTTGGCGTAAATGATTCCAGACCTGTTCCCCAATACTGACAGTATTGGATAAGTCCTCAAGCACGATATATTGTTGTAATGTAGAAATCGGTGCTTGTTTGATTTTATGCCAGATTTTAGCTTGTAAATGATAGAGTTTTTCATCATCAAAATGCTGATTAATCAGCTTTTCGCTGAGTGTGCTCAGTTTATTAAAATTTTTATGTAAATAACTACCTAAAGCATCATCTAAATTGGAGTCGGTGGCTTTTTCAATTGCTGCTTTACCCATCTTCATTAATGAACCCACGCCAGGGACTTTTTTCGCTACCATGGAATTGTCCATATAGTCTTTGATGCTTTGCTGTACGATATTGGCAACGAGTTCAACATAGGCGGGGTTATTGACCACACTCTTGATGAGTTTTTTACGGTGTTCGGTCTTGGATGAAATATATTGTGCCAGTTGATCAATGGTCTCAACAGGTAAAATATCTTCTAATGTTGTGTCTATATTTTGTGGATGTTGCAGGGCGATGGCGATGTGCTGCTCAATCTGTTGGATCAGCTGTGTTCTTGCTGGTGTGGACAGAATCTGTTGTTGTAACAAACCATTGATGAGCTCACTTGACCAGAGATTGGCAATATTTTGCTGACGAAACCAGTCAAAAAATCCCAGTACTTCTTCACTGATCAGGCTGTTTGATTTTAATTTTTGCTCAATAAAGGCAAGTTGTGCATCGAGTAAGGCTTGGGCTTTGGAATTCATGATGTGACCTAACATGGATTAAGGAGTCGTTGGCGTGGTGGGGAGTTTACGCAAAAAGTTCAGATAGTCCTTGGCGACAACCTGATCGAGTTCCAACAATGGCATGTGTCCAATACCTGTGTAGATAATCGGTTCTTGAGCATTTTTAAGTAATGATTTGAGTTCATGACTGACTTCTTTATTAATAATTTTATCCTGCTCACCCCACATAATTTGTACAGGGCAGTCGATGATACGTGCCGCCATGGCAAAGCTTTCGGGTGGCATGGCTTTTTGGATTACGATAATTTGCTCAATCAACTTGTCGATGGACTTGGAATTGGCCATCATCATATTTTCTTGTTGTTTGAGAATCTCGCTAGGAATAAATGGCGGGTTTGACATTGCCAGTTGCATCAGACGGTTAAAATCGCCTGTTTTGCTTACAGTGAGTTGTTTTAACTGATTGGGGTCTTTGAAATATGCAGTATTGGCAGTTTTGAAAATACCTGCAGCATTCATCAGCAGCATACTTTTGGTATCAGAGGAATATTGTGCAGCATAGAGCGTGGTGATTGCACCACCTAAGGAATGACCTGCCAAATGGAGATTTTTCTCGATAGCCAAAGCTTCACTAAAACGACGCAATTTTTCGGTCAGATTGGGGACAGAAGCATCAAAATCTTGTGGCGTTTGCGTATCACCATGAAATGGTAAATCGGGAATAATCACGTGGTAATACGGTGTGAGATAATGTGCAACACGATTCCAATTGTCACGTGTACCTGATAAACCGTGGATCAGTAGAATGGTGGGTTTGTTGCTTGCACCACCTTCACTATAGGTCCATGTAATATCACCAACTTTGACTGTTTTGGTTTGTAAGCCTGCCCATTGTCGTTCTTGTTGTAACAGATTGGCAAAGCTAATATTTGCAATGTCATTTGCTTTGGCACTACTGTATTGGGTGAATACCCCAAGGCTACATGCAATGCAGGTCGCAAGCAGGGGACGAGAAAGGTATTTCAAGACTTCCATGTATCTCTTCCTATGAAGTTGAAGTAAAATAAACGCGATGAATGAAGAAATGCGCAATTAAGGTCATGTTAATCCAGAAAGATAGATGTTGTCTAATGACAATTTGGGCGAAGAATTTTACAATACTACGATATCACATATTTTAGAGGAACTGTCATGTTAAGTGCTCAGGAGGCGTTACAGCGTCTGAAAACGGGGAATCAGAACTTTGTTCATGGACAGTTAAGTGCTAAACATTTATCACATTTGGCACGCAATGAGCTGGCAGAGGCACAGAATCCTTTTGCTATTATTTTGGGGTGTTCAGATTCCAGAGTCCCTGCTGAAATCGTGTTTGATCAAGGGTTGGGGGATTTATTTGTGATTCGTGTAGCAGGGAATATCGTTGCACCATCACAGGTCGGTAGTGTGGAGTTTGCGGCAGAGCGTTATGATTGTCCATTGGTTGTAGTGCTCGGGCATAGTCATTGTGGTGCAATTCAGGCAACCATCGAAACCTTACGCCACCCAGACAAACTGCCATCACGTAATCTGATGTCAATCGTCAATCGTGTGCGTCCTGCGGTAGAAATGCTATTTCAAACCGAGCTCAGTCATGACAATGAAAAATTAACCAAACATGCAGTGCGTGCCAATGTCTTTGCATCGGTAAATCAGTTACGCCATGGTTCTACGGTACTAGAAAGCCTGATCGAAAAAGGGCAACTGATGATTGTAGGTGCAGAATATTCACTAGAAACGGGCGAAGTGATTTTCTTTGATTATTGATATCCCCATTGGGCTGGGCTGAATGGGAAATTTTAGTGATAACTTTCTGGAATAGCCGCTAAAAATTCACGCCGAGCCTGTTCATTACTTTTCATTTCACCCAGTAAACAAATCGTACGTGTGGTCGATTGCTGTTTTGCGACACCACGCATCATCATGCACATGTGAGCAGAATCAATCATCACGGCTGCACCACGTGCCCCAGTGACTTCAAGGATCGCTTCGGCAATTTGCTGGGTTAAATTTTCCTGAATCTGCAAACGACGAGCAAACATTTCGGTAATACGGGCAAACTTTGACAAACCTAAAACCTTACCTTCTGGTAAATAGGCAATATGTACTCGCCCATGAAAAGGCAGGAGATGATGTTCACATAATGAATAAAATTCGATATTTTTAACCAAGACCATTTCACGATTATCTGATGGGAATACCGCATCATTGGTGACATCCAGTAGATTTGCCTGATAACCAGATGTGAGGTAATGAAAGGCTTTGGCAGCACGTGCAGGTGTGTCTTTCAATCCAGGACGCTGTAAGTCTTCACCGATTGCCGTTAAGAGGTCAGAATAGGATTGCTGCATACTCATCATAAAATTGTACTTGGCTATAAAAATACGCTGGGCATTGTAACAGAAAATGCTGTATTTTAGTGCTTATTTTCCTGTTCATATTTTGGATTCTTTTCAGCACGTTTGAGCAATACCAGCACCGCACCTGTACCACCCTGATTGTCAGGTGCACTGACAAATGCCAAAACATCCCGATGCTGACGCAGCCAGCCATTGACACAGGTTTTGAGAACCCCGCCTTCACCTTTGCCATGCACGATTTTAATCACATTCTGATTGTCGGCTTTGGCAAGTTGAATCAGTTGTAACATGGCTTCTCGTGCTTGCTCAATGGTACAGCCATGCAAATCCACAGCTTCAAACCAACGCATTTTGCCTGCTTTTAAATCATCAAATACTCGATTCTGTAAGGTGGCAATGCGATAGCTTAAAAAAGCCTGACTGTGTACAGGATTGAGCAGGGCTTGCATATCGGATAAAACCGCATCTTCCTGTGCGATTGTCCCTTCGGCTGCCATACGTCTGGCTAAGATTTGTGCATCGGGTCTGGATGATTTTTTGCTGTGCTGTAAGGGGGCTAAATTGCTGGCATCAATCTTTTGTACCCCTTGCATGGCTTTCGTAAAAAGCTGGATTTCATCTTCTACTTCGGCTTGCGAAGCGGTATAAATCGGCTGTTTACTGATGCGCTCTTTTTTCGGGGCAATAGGCTGGTTGATTTGCTGCTTAAATTGTTTCAGCAAGTCCAGTTGTGATTTGGATAGGGAGGTATCGTGTTTACTCATGATTGAACACTAAATATTGGCTGGAATAGCAAAGAGTTGATTTAACGCCTGACCTGCATGAGGTTGTTTCATAAAACCTTCACCGACAAGGAAGCGGTCAATGCCATGTTCTTGCATAAATTGCACATGTTCAGGGGTACTAATTCCACTTTCGGTAATGATGGGACGTGAACCAGCAATGCCCTTTAAGCGTACCGTGGTATTTAAATCCACATCAAAGGTCTTTAGATTACGATTATTGACCCCCAATAAACATTGTTGAGGCAATTGAAATGCACGCTCTAATTCCGCTTCATCATGCACTTCCACCAACACATCCATACCATATTCAAAGGCAGCACTTGCCAATTCTTGCAATTGTGCATCCGACAAACAGGCGACAATCAATAGAATACAATCGGCATGTAAGGCACGACTTTCCACAATATGATAGGGTTCAACCATAAAATCTTTACGCAAGGCAGGTAAAGCACAGGCTTCCCGTGCGATACGTAAATAATCATGCTGTCCCTGAAAAAAATCCACATCGGTCAAAACCGATAAACAGGCTGCACCAGCTTGCTCATATTCTTTTGCAATTTCAGCAGGATAAAAATTTTCCCGAATAATGCCTTTTGATGGAGAGGCTTTTTTAATCTCAGCAATAATGGCAGGCGATTTGTGTTGTAAAGCCTGAGCAAAACCACGTGTTGGCGTGGCGTGCTGAGCCAGTTGTTCTAAATCAGCAAAACTATATTGCTTTTGTTTTGCTGCGATTTCTGCAAACTTACGTTCAACAATTTGACCTAAAATGGTATTTTGAATATCAATGTGCATGGCGTATCCGTTTAATGCGTTGTATCTTGTATTTGTGGAATGTGGCTCTTCATGGTGCGCGTAAACTCGGCAACGATGCTCATTTTTTCCAGTGCTTGACCGCCATAAATAATATCATGTGCCAAAGCGACACCATGCTTATAGCTGGAACATAAGCCTGAAACATACAGCCCAGCACCAGCATTGAGGGCGATCATATTGGCGGCTTTTTCACCGATGTCAGATTTATTTTTGCCTAAAGCATCTTTGATGAGTTGTAAACTTTCGTTTGCATCTGCAACCGCTAAACCAGCCAAGGTTTGTGAAAGAATACTGACATCCTCAGGTTGAATGACCCATTCATGAATCTCGCCATTTTTTAACTCTGCAACATAAGTGGGAGAGGCAAGGCTAATTTCATCCAAACCATCTTTGGAATGTACCACCATGACATGCTGTGCACCAAGTTGCCTTAATACTTCGGCAATCGGACGGCAAAGTTCGTCTGAAAATACCCCAATCACAAAACGTGTCACACCAGCAGGATTGGTCAATGGCCCAAGTAAATTAAAAAAACTACGAATGCCTAACTCACGACGAGGAGCAATCGCATATTTCATGGCTTTATGATGATTGGGTGCAAATAAAAAACCTACGCCCATTTCACGGATACAACGCTCAGTTTGCTGCATATCAAGGTCAAGTTGAATGCCTGCTTTTTCGAGTAAATCAGATGAACCCGATTTACTCGATACACCACGATTGCCATGTTTGGCAATGGTTGCACCTGCGGCAGCAATCACAAAACTCGCAGCAGTCGATACATTAAATAGGTTTTGCCCATCACCGCCAGTCCCGACAATATCGACGAGATAAGGCGTATCTGATACATCAATTTTAATGGCAAATTCACGCATAATTCGTGCAGCAGCGGTGATTTCATCAATACTTTCGCCTTTCATGCGTAAGCCCATCATTAATGCACCAATTTGAGCATCTGTCGCATCGCCCTGCATGATGCTACGCATCACATCTTCCATTTGCGGCTGGGTGAGATGAATATTTTTGGTAATATGATGAAGTGCTTGCTGAATATTCATATACACACCCTATTGGTAAAGCTCTAAAAAATTCTTAAAAATCTGATGTCCGTGTTGGCTGAGGATAGATTCAGGGTGAAATTGTACCCCTTCAACGGCAAGGGTTTTGTGTTTTACCCCCATAATTTCCTCTACTGAACCATCGCTTTCCTGTGTCCAGCAGGTCATTTCCAAACATGCTGGCAAGGTTGCCTGTTCGATCACCAAAGAATGATAACGTGTTGCAGAAAAAGGCTCGGGCAAATGACTAAAAATACCCACATCTTTATGATACATATCAGATAAACGTCCGTGCATCACAGTTTTGGCACGGATAATATGGCCACCAAAGGCTTGCCCAATTGCCTGATGTCCGAGGCATACACCCAGCAGGGGAATCTTGCCTGCAAAATGCTGAATAGCTGGAATAGAAATCCCTGCTTCACTTGGTGAGCAAGGTCCGGGCCCAATCACCAAATATTTTGGCTGCCAACGTTCAATGTCTTCTAAAGTGACTTGGTCATTACGAACAACTTTGACTTCCTGCTGTAACTCGCCAAAATATTGCACGATGTTGTAGGTAAAAGAATCATAATTGTCAATCATTAGAAGCATTTAGTATTCATCCTTTTGAATAATAAAAGATTTTATCTGGAGTATTGGTTTTGTACTCACAAATAAAATACCGCACTTTTTCAAGCATAAGAAAGCCGCTTGGTTAAGCGGCTACTGTAGCAGAATTTACCTTGTTTGTGACGATATCATTCACATACTAGGTTAAATGTACTTGCTCAGATTTGACCCAATAGTGACCGATATATGCTAGCAGTACTCAATTGAAGCTTAAACATGTATAATTTATTGATCTAATTGTGCCAGCACATCATCACTAAATTCAACATTGGTATAGACATTTTGTACATCGTCCAAATCTTCCAGCATGTCGATCATTTTCAGAATTTGTTTGGCTTGATCGATATCAGTAATCTCTGCTTTGGTGGATGGACTCATCACCACTTCTGCATTATCTGATTTTAAACCTGCCGCAGTTAAAGCATCTTGTACATCACCAAAAGTTTCTGGTGTGGTAATCACAAGAATCCCATCTTCTTCTACTTCAATATCTTCTGCACCAGCTTCAAGTGCGATATCCATAATTTTATCTTCTAAAGACACATCTTCAAAGCTAATTTCCCCACGCTTGGTAAACAAATAAGCGACTGAACCATTCGTGCCAAGATTACCATTGGTTTTGCTAAAGCAGTGACGTACATCAGGTACAGTACGATTCAGATTGTCGGTCATGGTTTCAACCAATACCGCAACACCACCTACGCCATAGCCTTCATACGTGACTTCATTTAAGTCATCATTATCTTCACCACCAGCACCACGCTGAACAGCACGATTAATTGCATCACGTGTCATATTGACTGATAATGCTTTTTCAACCACAGCACGCAAACGAGGATTGCTGGCGGCATCACCCCCCCCGAGTTTTGCTGCGGTGACAATTTCACGAATATATTTGGTAAAAACTTTAGCACGGCTGGCATCTTGTTTTGCTTTACGATGCTTGGTGTTCGCCCACTTGGAATGACCTGCCATTGAAATAATGCTCCAATAATTTTGTGTCAAAATAGGGCATGTCCAATGCTGAACATGCCCTGATAAAAATATGGTGAGATGTTAGCACAGCAAGGCTTTTCTTGAAAATATGCTACTGCAAGAAATTATTCTGGGATTTTTATGTCAATACCATATTCTGCATATTTTGCTTGAATGGTTTTTAAATCATCTTGTAAATTGCTTGGATAAATTTTGCCAATTAAGCCACCAGTTTTTTTGGGTGCTTGGGCATACATCAAAATAATAGGGACATTAGCCGCTTTGGCAATATGCCAAAAACCGGTTTTAATAGCACCACGTGTTTGCCCATCTTTAGCTCGAGTGGCTTCTGGGGCAATGGCAAGGCTAAATTCTTCATGGGCGTTAAAATGCTCAACCATTTGTGTGACGACATCTTGTTTACTATTGCGATCGACTGGAATTGCTCCCATTTTGAGCAAAAAGTTTTTGAGAGGGCCTTTAAATAATTCTTTTTTGACCAAGGCACGTACGTTGATACCTAATGCTGCGAATAATGCCACAGCGAAAATTCCATCCCAGTTGGAAGTATGTTCAAAGCCAATAATAACCTGTTTTTTTTCTAATAAATTTGGGTCGGCGTGATATGTCCAACCTGTTATTTTAAAAATAGTTTTTGCTAAAGTCTTTTTCATTTTAACATCTCTAATATGATGTGGATTTTCAGACGCAAGAAAAACATGATTTTAAAATAGATTCAATAGGAAAAATGCTCAATTTAGTCTTGGTAATACGTATGTCGCTGTGTGGAAAACTTCTGCAACTGCTTTAAAAAACCAGAAAAATAATCCTTATTTTTATCTTCACTTCTAAAACCTGCATATAAGGTACGTCTTAAACCTTGCGGAGTCAAACAATCTAACCGACGAGACGTGACCCAGCCTTTTTGTTCATATTCATAGACTACCCAATCAGGCAGGGCGGAAATACCTCGACCACTAGCGACCAATTGAATTAACATTTGGGTAAGTTCAGTGGTACGAATCTGTTTAGGTTGAAGATTGGCAGGGATAAACACATGAGCCATAATGTCTAAACGATGTTTATCAACAGGGTAGGTAATGAGCATTTCTTCAGCTAAATCTTCAATGCTGATGCTTTTGGCACGAACGAAAGGGTGAGTATTGGCAAGAACCAATCGTGATTCATACTGGAAAATGGGGAAATATTCCACGCCTTTGAGGGTAATCGGGTCAGCTGTAATGAGTAAATCAAATTCGGCATGTTGCAATAACTCGTGTGGATTGACCTCAAAACCTGAAGCAAAATCTAAATCTACATCAGGATATTGTTGTCGATATTGATTGAGCAGTGGCATGAGCCAGTCAAAACAGCTATGACATTCCGAAGAAAAAATAATCCGCCCCGTTTGCCCATGTACCAATCTTGTAATGTCAGATTGGGTGAGTTGTACCTGTGGTAAAATATCATCTGCCAATTTGAGCAGACGTAAACCGACAGTGGAAAATTGAATAGGTCGGGTGCGACGATTGACAATTTCTATGTCATACCAGTGCTCCAACTCTTTGAGTTGATGTGAAATTGCCGAAGGTGTGAGGTTTAAATTTGTAGCTGCAGTGGCTAAAGAGCCATGTTCTCTGAGGGCTTGTAAAGTTCTTAAGTGCCTGAGCTCTAGCACGGATGAATCCTTTAATTAAATAATTTTCATCTTATCATGTAAATGATGAATAATAATAAAATATTAACCATGAATTTTTTCTGATAAGGCACAGCGTGAGCATTAAAAAAAGGGCTCATGAATCAATCATAAGCCCTTTCTTTGAATTGTAAAGATTATTCAGAAACAATCGTTACAAGAACTTCAGCAGTTACATCGTGATGCAATTGAATTGCAACATGGAATTCGCCAGTATGACGAAGTGCACCGTTCGGTAAACGAACTTCTGCACGATCCACAGCAAGACCTGCATTGGTTAATGCGTCAGCGATGTCACGAGTACCGATAGAACCGAATAATTTACCTTCATCACCTGCTTTCGCAGTAATGACGATATTGACCTCGTTCAATTGGTCAGCACGTGCTTGAGCAGCAGCTAAAATATCAGCCTCAGCTTTCTCAAGTTCAGCACGACGTGCTTCAAAAGCTGCAGTATTTGCTTCAGTTGCAGCAACAGCTTTACCTGTTGGGATTAGGAAGTTACGACCGTAACCAGCTTTTACTGATACTTTGTCACCTAATTTACCAAGGTTTTTAATGCGTTGTAATAAGATAATATCCACAGCTCACCTCACTTATGGTTGTCAGTGTAAGGAATCAAGGACAAATAGCGAGCTTGTTTGATAGCAAGTGCCAATTGACGTTGATAGCGAGCACGAGTACCTGTAATACGGCTAGGAACAATTTTGCCGTTTTCAGTGATGTACTGTTTTAAAGTGTCAATATCTTTGTAGTCGATGTATGCAACATTCTCAGCTGTGAAGCGGCAGAACTTGCGACGACGGTAAAAACGTGCCATGAGTGTTCTCCTTATCCTTCAACAGAGTCTTGAGCGTGTTGTGCTTCTTCACGTTGCGCCTTACGGGCACGTTTTTCTTCAGCACTTTTCGCAAGTAAAGATTCTTCAGTGATAGCATGTTCACGACGGATGATAAGGTTACGAATGATTGCGTCGTTATAACGGAATAATTCTTCTAACTCATCAAGCGTCGTTTGACCACATTCAACATTCATCAAAATGTAGTGTGCTTTGTGAATTTTGTTGATAGGGTAGGCTAATTGACGACGACCCCAGTCTTCAAGACGATGGATTTGACCACCAGCTTCTTTGATTTGTGCGATATAGCGTTCAACCATACCCACAACCTGATCGCTTTGGTCTGGATGTACCAAAAGCACGATTTCGTAGTGACGCATTGTCAGCTCCTTACGGTTTAAACAGCCCCCGACCTCAATATGTCAGAAGCAAGGAGTCACAGCCTTTTAATAGATAAAAGGCTGTGTCGCAAATTGCGAAGTGCATATTATAAAGCCTCTTGCAAGGCTTTACAATGTATTTCAAGGGATTTTGATTAAGCTTATAGAACAATCATTTCATTAATTCTTGTTCAACGAGCATATCTTTAACATAAGCATATTGAGATTGATCGGCAGCTGGATGTGCGATCGTAAAACGTTTCACACGAACGATGGAACGGAGTTTTGGATCATGCTTGAATCCTTCAATTTGGCTATAGAATAACTGCCATTCACCCGTTGCCGTCTTTAAACCTTGTTCGTTATATTGAATTTCACGAACCTGCATACATTGCTGTGCTGCAACCCCTACACAGGCTTTAGTGTCAGGTGAAATTTCTAAAAAAATGGTTTTAGCCTGTCCTTGATATGTGGTTTCTGGCGTTGCTGTACCTGTAAAGGGATAACTTTTTCCATCGGCTGCATATACTGTTAAAATAGGTTGTGCTGGCTTTGTCGTGTCTAATTTGACTTTGATATCACGATTTTGCAACAAGGAGGAGGCAAATTGTTCTTGCTGCATGATTGCTGGTTCACATGCCATCATGGTACCGACAACATGCCCCGTCTTAAACTGATCATGACCAAATGTCACTTGTGTCCCCATACTATTACAACCTGCATGAATGCTTAAACGATCGCCCTGAAAAGTTAAGACAATCGGTTTACTGGTCTGTGTAGGTTGATACGCCCATGTGTAGGCTTGTAATGTCTGTGATAAATGTTGCGTCACACTCACACTCTCTTTTTGTGATGGTAATGTCGTGGTCTGGCATGCCGTCAAAGCACCAGCGAGAGATAAAGCCAAAATCGCAAATTTGAAGTTCATATAAAAACCTCTACTCATTTTTCGATAAAAAGCATATCGTTATTGGAAGTATAAATAAAAAGGCTTTATGTACACATTTATTCTTGGTTTTGTAAAAACTTATGCACACTGATCGCACGGTTAGAGCAATGACGACAAGAGGGCAAACATAAAAAAACCCAACCGAAGTTGGGCTTTATTCTATTATTCCAAATTAATTGGCATAGACAGGGAATTTTGCACATACCGCTGCAACTTGAGATTTCACAGTTGCAATCACATTTTCGTCACCTTTACTGTCGATGATGTCGGCAATCCAGCCAGCCAATTCACGTACTTCATTTTCACCAAAGCCACGTGTCGTCACTGCTGGTGTACCAATACGTACGCCAGAGGTCACAAATGGTGAGCGTGGGTCATTCGGTACAGCATTTTTATTCACAGTAATATGTGCAGCACCTAACCATGCGTCAGCATCTTTACCTGTGACATCTTGTTTGATTAATGATAATAGGAATAAGTGGTTGTCTGTACCACCTGAAACCACATCATAACCACGTTCAATGAATACTTGTGCCATAACTTGAGCATTTTTCACCACTTGGCGTTGATAGACTTTAAAATCATCGCTCATCGCTTCTTTAAAACACACTGCTTTTGCCGCAATAGCGTGCATTAATGGCCCACCCTGATTGCCAGGGAATACCGCAGATTGCAATTTTTTCTCAATTTCTTCATTAGCTTTTGCCAAAATCAGACCAGAACGTGGGCCACGTAAAGTTTTGTGAGTGGTTGTAGTGGTAACATCGGCAATTTGTACAGGGCTTGGATAAACACCAGCGGCAACCAATCCAGCAACGTGTGCCATATCGACAAACAAATACGCACCCACTTTATCGGCAATGTCACGGAAACGTTGCCAATCCACGACACGACTATATGCAGAGAAACCTGCCAAAATCATGCGTGGTTTATGTTCAAGTGCTAGGCGTTCCACTTCTTCGTAATCAATTTCGCCTGTTTCTGGATTTAAACCATACTGAATTGCATTATAGTTTTTACCAGAGAAGCTGACTTTTGCACCATGTGTTAAGTGACCACCGTGTGCTAGACTCATCCCCAAAACGGTATCGCCTGCATTTAATAATGCCAAATATACTGCCGAGTTGGCTTGTGAACCTGCATGTGGTTGGACGTTGGCATAGTCTGCACCAAACAATGCTTTGGCACGGTCAATTGCCAATTGCTCAATCACATCGACATGTTCACAACCGCCATAATAACGCTTGCCTGGATAACCTTCTGCATATTTGTTGGTGAGTTTGGTTCCCTGTGCCTCCATGACTGCTGGTGAAGTATAGTTTTCAGAAGCAATGAGTTCGATATGTGCTTCCTGACGCTGGTCTTCCGCAGTAACGGCTTGAGCTAATTCGGGGTCAAATTCAGCAAGAGAAATATTGGCAAACATGAGCGATTTCCTATGTCTTAAAGGCTGGGGTAGTGCTTAAATTGCTGCATATTGTAACATACGCACTTTATTTTCACAGACGGATATTGATTTAATTGTTGGTGAATTTTATTCAGTATAAAAAAAGCTGAACAGCTTAATCTGCCCAGCCTCTCATCAATAATTTTTAGTCTAAAAATTATTTTTCTACACCAGCAGCCTTACCTGCAAGTTTAGCATTGACATAGTCCCAGTTTACAAGGCTTTAAAGGAACGTCGCGACTTGTTTTGGACGTAAATTACGTAAGGCTATGTAGTACGCATGCTCCCAAACATCCACGGTTAAAACAGCAACCTGACCCTGTGCAAGCGGTGTATCCGCATGGGCAGTTTTGGTAATAGAAAGGTTACCATTGACTTCATATGCAACCAACCACGCCCATCCAGAACCAAGT
>SSHE01000064.1 GCA_008017315.1 Acinetobacter sp. | reverse complement strand
TAAAAATCCACACAAGTTGTTCTTCTATTCTCTTAATGATCTTCTCAATGATTCGTCATCATCAAGCTAGGTCGGCTATGTTACTCTAATTTATCTTAAAGTCAACAGGTAATTTCGATATTTTTAAAACCTACCAATCAATCCAAGAACCCAACCAATCTAGCCAAATCCTTGTTTCTCAACAAGTTTTTATCTGCATCACCGCCGATGGATGTGCATTCTACAGCATTTTAGATGGGTTGCAAGCCCCATTTTTATATTTCCGAGTTGAGTGTGTGTTTTTTAATCTTTATGGCTGTATTTTGGTAGATTTTTTACGCAATGTTCTTTTATTCTTTGTACTCGCTGTAAAGATTGTTATTATCGGCAGATATTTATTGCTCAGTGTATGTTAGGAATTTCAATGATTAGAGCATCTCTAAACGTTATATGTGCAGCTACTTTTACACTTTCTGGTTCTCTTTATGCTCAAGAGTATGTAGAACATAGTGTGTCCAATCAAACCTCTCACCAAACTGAGAATCCATCTCTCAATCTTGATTTTTTCAAAAATCTTCATTTTTCACAGTTCACTGTAGATGCTCGGGCAAATCAAGCCACTACGGTTAAAGATCCTTTCCAAGCAATCAATCGTCCTATTTTTACTATGAATGATACTTTGGATCGTTATATTTTGCGTCCTATCGCTGTGCAATATGATGAAGTCGTACCTACAGATGTACAAAATAGCTATATGAATTTTCGCAGTAATTTGCGTGAGCCTTGGAGTGCTATCAATCAAGTATTGCAAGGCAAGCCCCTTGTTGCAGGCAAAAGCCTTGGGCGTTTTATGATCAACACACTCACCAGTTTGGGTTTTGCCGATACTGCCAAACGTCGCAATTTACAGATTGAAAAGGATGATTTTGGAACGACACTTGGTGTATGGGGTGTACCGTCTGGCCCTTATGTGATGTTGCCATTTTTTGGGCCAAGTACACTGAGAGATGGTGCAGCCACCATACCCGACTCTTATGCTCGCCCACAGCGTTACTTTTTGACCAATGATAAAGCCTATTGGTCAAATTACGCTTTGGATGGTGTCAGTACACGAGCACAACTTTTGTCATTGGAAGATTTGATACAAGGTGACAAATATTCTTTTATTCGTGATGCGTATTTGCAGCAACGTGCTTATACCATTACCACCAAACGTGGTGAAAGTCTTGAAGATACCTTATTTAGTGAAGATCCTTTGAATGAAGAGCCTATGGATGAAGAACCTATAGACAATGACGATGCAAACAATGAACATGTTCCGACTGGACAAGAGTGATTTGGCATCGAACTACAGTCCGACATGTTTGGTGAAGTGATTATTCATGTATTTTATTTATCCCTCAAAGGTTCGCCCACATTTGGATCGTGCATTGGCATTGTTTGCCGATCTTGAGTGGGTCAAACTTTCACAGCTTCAGCAGTGTGATCCTTATCGTATCTATATTGCCGATGTACATGATTTTTTGTGGAAAGACTGGGCATGTCCAACCGTTGTGATTGCCAATGCCGATGAAGGGCATGAACTCAGTCAGGCATGGCAAAAAGGTGCTCTTGCTGGTTGGATATGGGAAGATTTACCAAAGCAGCCTTTTCAGTTATTACAAGAAATCGAAGCACAATACAAACGTCATCAGGACAGTCGAGATTTACCTGCGGCGGCGAGTTTGCAGCAATGCCTATTACCTCATGCCATTGACATTCCACATTATCAATTTCAATCCTTATTTCAACCCTCCGCCTATCTATCGGGGGATTGGTATGATTACTGGTGGGTGGATGATCAGCATATATTATTTTATCTTGCTGATGTGTCGGGGCATGGGGTCACCAGTAGCCTACTCACCTCATGGATGGCGGCTTTTCACCAACGTGCAAGCAGTCCACAACAACTTATTCACAAACTGAATCACATGCTCATTCATGAGAATATTGAAAAACATATTACCATGATTGCAGGCTTACTTCATTTAAAAACAAATACCGTCACTTGCTGTAATGCTGGTCATTTTCCACCTGCAATCCATTTAGTCGAGGGGCAAGACGCCAAGATTTTGACCGCCAATAGCTTGCCACTTGGATTAACCGAAGATTTGGATATCGAAGAAGTAACCCTCGCCATGCCTGTGGGTAGTCGCCTAATTTTGTGTTCCGATGGTGCATTAGAGCCATACAAAGGTGGATTAAATGAGCAGTTTCAGCAACTTATCTATGAATTGGCACAACAACAATTTCACCCACCACAGCATGTCAATGATGATATTGCATTGTTGAGTTTAGAACGTATGCCATAACATAAAAAAATTACACCCCGAATCATCGAGGTGTAATGCTGGTGATATGCTTTAAGTTTAGTTTGCTGGGCTAAACTGAATATATTTACTGACCAATTTGTTATTTTTGTCCACAAACGCATAAATATATGTGTTTACATTTTTGCTATCCACACTGCCCCATGCGTATTGTCTCACTTTTGCATCCGCCGACTCTTGGCTATAAATCAGTTCTGCAGCACCACAAGTAAAACTACTTTCAACCACATTCCAGCTACTATTTAACGTCAAAGTATTAAAATCTTGATGTGTTGGTTTGCATTGGGTTTTGAATGTTGGCTTCGAATAGGTCTTATTAAACAGTTGATCCCCTGCAAAGTACATCGTATAGAATACATCCAGATTTTCATCCGATAATAGCTTGGTTTTCCATGTATAGACCGAGGTTACATATTTTGGATTCGAAAAATCCACATCGATATCGGTATGTGATTCTTTGAGAACTCCTTCACACTGCATTGCTTGTTTGACATCGGCATAGCTACTCTTTAACTTGGTATTTTGCCAAGATAAAATATCCTTGGGCACACATGACACAGCATCTTTTGCATAAAAATGTTTAGCCGTCACATATTTATCTTTATCCAATTGCAAAATGACACGGTCGGTGCTGCCATCGGATTTCCCCCAATCTTTGACACTTTCATCTTTTTCATCGCTCCCACGATTAATTCCCTCACAGCCCCCCAACTTGGTTTGGGCATCGCTTAATATCATGCGTCGGGTGATACTTTGCCAACCTGAGTAATTCGGATGACAGCTTGAGGTTTTGGGTGCTGCTGCGACGGTCGTGATTTGGTATGTCAAGAATTTGTCATCTTTGTCAAAAACGACTTGTAGCTCTTTGTCGTCTAACTTATTTCTCCAGACATAATAGGATACATAATTATCACTACCATCACTTAGGCTATAATCATACAATCCTGCACAGCCCAAAAGTGCTTCTATATCGGTGCGTTTTTTGTCCAACATAGTTTTATCTTTTAATTTTTCTAGGGTTTGATCATCGGCTAGACAATTGGTTTTGGTTTCAATATCGTGGCTATATTGCGTACTGTTTAATTTTCCATCGACATAATAATTTATAATCGTTGGTTTGGATAGACTTTTACCCCAGACATAGCTAATGTTTTGGCTACTTGAATCCGTGCCAGTAGAGGACAGGCTTTCATCTATAGAAGTAAGCATCCCATTACAACCATACGCCGTGATGGCA
Organism: Acinetobacter sp.; assembly: GCA_008017315.1. Lineage (GTDB taxonomy): Bacteria > Pseudomonadota > Gammaproteobacteria > Pseudomonadales > Moraxellaceae > Acinetobacter. The sequence goes on along the minus strand of SSHE01000064.1, from coordinate 3,523 downwards.
TTGATAATTTCGGATTTTGCCTTGATCGATTTCCATTTTTCAAAGCTCACATCACAGGCCTGTGCTGCCACTTGCGGTACAGCAGGACGAGGCAAAGGTACTGAAGGCTCTTCGGGTTTTGGCTCTTCGGGTTTTGGCTCTTCGGGTTTTGGCTCTTCGGGTTTTGGTTCTTCAGGTTGTGGTTCTTCGGGTTTTGGTTTTTCTGGTTCGGGTTGCGGCGGCACATAACCACTATCATCCACACCACAACCGAGTAAAACCAAAGACACCGCAGCCACCAAAACAGATTGTGGGAATAGCTTCATCGTGATGTATCCTTACATATTTATAACTTGCCACATACTAAAACACTTTGAGAAAAATAGACGTGATTTTTTGTTAAATTGCAGCTTTATGGCTGGGCACAACAGCTTGATCCTTGGTTAAATCAGAAAATCACAATCAATTGTTCTCTCACGTAATTGTATTTGCATCAATTTCCCCTGATTAATCAAAAAAGACAGATACGGAAAAAATATATATCAGGATACTTTTATATCCCCTAGCCCCTAACAAAGAACAGCCCGCAGGCTGTTCTTTTATACCCTACCGATTTAACAAAACTTCAGATTACCCCAACAGTTGGGTACAACAGCTTGATAATTGGTTAATGGCAAATTAGACATCTCCATGACTGCTGGAATACCTGCAACATTAATATTACCCAAAGGGACATACACTGGAGCACCAAATAAAGTCCCTAAGGCATCTCCTGTATTCAAACCTACAACATATTTTGGAATAGCATCAATCTTACCAGCAGAAATATCCCCTGCATTACACAGACGTGTCGAACCACCACCCCCTATACGGCAAGGGTTACCAAAGTTATGATTTACTGAACTACCCAAAGCCGTGGTTAATTTAGTACCTGCAGAATAAGATGCCTGGTCGGCAAACAATGGCTCGCCCGAACTGTCGGTCAATTGCTGACTAAAGAAATCATTAATAAAGATCGCAACCTGTGGCAGGACATCGGTCATCGGTACGGTGATTCTCGGCTCTAACTTACCAAAATATAACGGCTCGGCAAAGGACATCCACCAACCTCGTTTGGCAATATCGCCAGATTGTACATTTTCTTGTCTTAAGGTTTCGCCATTGGCTGCATTAAAATTGTTGCCCGTGTAGTATGCCTTAAAACTGCCATTTGCATGTGCAACATAGTCCCGACGTGCATAACTGTCTGCCACTTCTTTTTTCAACCATTCGCCATTGTTGGGGACATAGTTGCTGCCATTATAGGTGGCTTTTAAACGTCCATCGGAATACATGACAAAGGTACTCGCATATTCCGTACTTGGAATATCGGTTTGTGCCCCATTAGGCACAACATAGAATGCCTTGGTACTTCCGGGCCAACGTAGATTTTGATTTTGCAAGCTTAAGTAAAAGCCTTTGTTAAAATCATAACAAGGGTTGAGTTGCGAACAACCTGCACTGGTGGTATCAGTTTTTGCCACAGGCAAGTTGTGCATACGAACAAAGTCTTGTTTGACATTGACGTTGGCTGTCAAACCTGTAATAAAACTACACTCTGTGGTCGATACTGCCCCACCACTAGCCCAACAACCACTGCTATTGACCGCATAGCCTGCTGCCAAAAACGCATTATTAATGGCGACTTTTTCGGCTGGGGTCAGATTTGCAGTAATCCGAGTGTTTGCTGCTCCACTGGTGCTACCTGCCGCAGGGGCAGCCAGCCAAGGGTCATCGGTCGCTCGCACATTCCAAGAACGACTGCCTTTTTTCCCCATAAAAAACGTCGTTTGATCCATACCTGCCACTGCAGCACTCAAGGTCAAATTCAATGGCCCATCCAAAGCACCCGTCGCAATCGTCCCGATCGGTACATTATCCACTTTGAGATCTAATTGACTCATGCGATTGCCTGTCACCACTGTGGTAGGGAAGTCAAATGCCACGACTTTTTGTGGGATATTCACCCCCCAACTGGTATAAGTTGTACCATCAATCGCACCACTTGGCGGTGTTGCCATACCCGAAATATTCGAAAATGCGGTAATACTGTGGTTAATAAGCCCGGCCACTGCATTAATTTTAACCGATGAGTTAATCATTTGATCGCGGGTCAAACCAAACTTGACATCAGGTTCTGTTCTGGAGACTACAGGCGATGGTGCAGTGGTGATAAATCCACTAAAGGTATGAATCCCCCCTTTGTTAAGATTTGCTGTGGCATCATCTCCCCCATTGGCAGTGGTGGCGGTATCGTTAAATGTCCCTGCGGTCATATAACCTTTAATCCCTTCGGCACTCAAGCGCACACCGACCACTTCACGTAGCGAGGCAGAGGTTGGGTTTTTAATCGCAAACTCGACAAAAGGATTACGTAATTGGGCACTACTGGCAGCACGCTCATTCGCCCCTGCTGTACCGCTATAATTCCATTGTGGTGTACCATCGCTTTTGACATGGGTCGGGACACCTGTCAAGGCAAGGTTTTCAATATCAATATCACATTTACCAGCACCATTGACCCCCCCACAACCCAGTTGCAGGGTTTTAATATTTAGGTTGGCTTCGATATCTGCTTGCAACCCCATCTTATAGTATTTGAAGTCATTATAATCGCTGCCCAAATCACTACCTGATGTTGTGCCCATATACAACAAGGCTTGTCCTGTGGCACTACGCATTTCGTCGTCTTCCAAGCTGGTTAGGCTCGATGCAGCATAAGCATGTACAGTCAAGATACTTGATGCTAGAACACTCAACATTTGTTTTTTCATAATTTAAATCCTGTACGCTTAGAAAGCACCATTCCGTGGAATCACATTAAGCTTCGCCCCAAGGTTACCCCCTGTCATGACAAGCTCACCCAAACGCTGACCGGGAGGTGATAGTGCTGGATTGGTTTTATTCTCTGGTGGGTAAAGGTTGATATCTCTTACCCGAAAGACTTCATTCGGTTTTTGGTCGGGGTTAAAGTGGAAATTGTAATGAAAACCTACAATATCCTTGTTTAGACCATGGCTACCATCAATCACAATCTCATTGTTAAATTCGATCAAGCCTTTTAAGTTGTCGAAACCGATCATAGAGCCATCGATTGGATCACTAATCTGAATCGCCCCTTCCGTTAGATTGTAGCGACCAACAATACCTAAACGACTACCTTTTGCTAAACTATTATGCGGGAGCAAAGAAAAATTCATATCGCCTAATAGCTTTAAACGAATACCACCCAAAACATCATCTTCAGTACTAAATGGGTTTTGCACCACCAAGTTACTCGCATCGGGATCTTGGTAGCTTGGTAAGAAACCACCAGCCACTTCGGCATTCATCACCATCAACAAGTTTGGTAAATCAAAATTGAGCTGTCCGCCTTCTGTACCGACACTACCATAACCTCTTAGATACATATCAATATTACGCAGACCAATATACATGTTTTGATCCCCATCTAGCAGCATAATCGAGGTGGTCTTGCTGCCGTCGGTATTACGCCCTTCTACAC
>SSHE01000077.1 GCA_008017315.1 Acinetobacter sp. | reverse complement strand
GATATTCACGATCCGTAGTTCCAATCATGGTGTATTGATCTAAATACGGAATGGCAAAGACAATCCGCTTATCATCATTTTGCATAATAAATGCTTTATCACCTTCATAGAGTTTTGGCACAATGATATGACTACCCTGAATCAGGCGAATCCCATAAGGTGATTTGAGCTGTAAATCTTGTTGAATAAATTGTGTCACCCAAGGTCCTGCGGCATTGACCAAGACTTTCGCTTGAATCTGATATTGCTCATGTAGATTCTCCAGTGTCACCAACCAATGCCCATCCTGACGTTGTGCAGAAAGACAACGGGTTCGGGTCACTACATCAGCCCCTTTCTCACGGGCATGCATGGCATTTAAAACCACCAGACGCGAATCATCCACGGCACAGTCCGAATATTCAAAACCACGGGTAATGGCAGAGTTGAGTGGGCTGTCCTCTTTAAAATAGACATTATTTGAACCCAGCAGCTTTTCACGCTTGCCCAAATGATCATAAAAGAACAAACCTGTGCGAATCAGCCATGCTGGGCGCAAGTGTGGACGATGCGGCATGATAAAGCGCATTGGACGGATAATGTGTGGTGCTTTGGCGAGTAGCACTTCTCGTTCTTTCAAAGACTCTCGCACCAAACGAAATTCTTTGTGTTCCAAATAACGCAAGCCCCCATGAATCAATTTGCTACTTGCCGAAGACGTATGACTGGCTAAATCATCTTTTTCACAAAGAAAGACTGACAAACCACGCCCAGCAGCATCCGTCGCAATCCCTACACCATTAATACCACCACCAATGATGGCTATATCATAAATTCGATTTTGAGCATTATTTAACATTTTACACCTAATAACCATTCATTATTTTTCGATAACGAAAATATTAGAGTAAAAATCGAAAATAAGCAAACCCAATATGCACTCAATTATTCCGCAACCACCAATTTCACCCCGACTTGCCTTATTTTTTCCAAAAACTTAAGTTCAGGTATTATATCGGTATAAATATGATGAACTTGCTCCATATTGCCCAATCGAATCATGGCATGTCGTCCAAATTTACTATGGTCTGCTGCAAGATAGACTTGTCGTGCATTATTCATCAATGCTTGTGATACACACACTTCCTGAAAATCAAAATCCAGTAATGTGCCATCCTCATCAATACCACTAATCCCAATCAGTGCATAATCGACTTTAAACTGTTTGAAAAAATCGGCAGTCGCTTGTCCAATCACCCCACCATCAGGACGTACTCGCCCACTGGCAATGAGAACCTCAAAATCCTCTTTGATACTCAAAATCTTTGCCACATTCAAATTATTGGTAATAATTTTTAAACCTTGATGATTGAGTAAAGCATGGGCGATGGCTTCGGTTGTCGTCCCAATATTAATAAACAATGACGCATGATTGGGGACATCGGCTGCAATAGCGGCTGCAATACGATGTTTTTCCTGCAATAGTTGCTCAACTCGCATGGTATAAGCGGTATTGGTTACACTCGAATCATACGCCGCCCCACCATGATAACGCCGTAATAATCCAGCATCTGCTAGTTGATTAATATCACGCCGAATCGTTTGAGGCGTAACTGCAAAATGCTGTGCCAGCTCATCTATACTGATATAACCACGCTCTTTCACCAGCTCAAGTGTTTGTTGTTGGCGAAGTATTAAACTCATACCTCACACTCATCCTTTGCCCATTCACGTGTACGAGCAACTGCCTTTTGCCAGCCTTTGTACAACCTTTCAATATCATCTTTGCTACGCTGTGGTTGAAATACACGCTCAATATTGGTTTTATTTTGAATCTCTTGCACATCTGACCAAAAACCCACTGCCAGCCCTGCCAAAAATGCAGCACCTAAAGCTGTACTTTCTTTCATACTTGGACGCTCAACATTAACCGCCAAAATATCCGCTTGAAATTGCATCAAAAAATTATTTGCAGTTGCCCCACCATCCACGCGTAAGGTTTGTAAGGTTTGCCCAGCATCTTGTTGCATCGCATCCAACACATCCCGCACTTGATACGCAATAGACTCCAAAGTCGCCCGAATAATATGTTCTACACTGGCTCCTCGAGTTAAACCAAAAATTGCCCCTCGAGCTTCTGGATCCCAATAGGGTGCTCCCAATCCTGTAAAAGCAGGCACCACATACACGCCATCACTATCCTGAACCTTGGTGGCATAATATTCCGAATCATGCGCATCATGAATGACTTTTAATTCATCACGCAACCATTGCACACTAGAGCCTGCATTAAAAATGGCTCCTTCCAGTGCATAGCTCACACCACCTTTGGCATCACAGGCAATTGTGGTTAATAAACCGTGTTTTGAATGTACGATATGCTGCCCTGTATTCATCAGCAGAAAGCAACCAGTTCCATAGGTATTTTTTGCCTGCCCAGCTGTGACACACATCTGTCCAAACAATGCTGCCTGCTGGTCGCCTGCCATCCCAGCAATTGGAATACCGATTTCCTGCCCACTAATGGTATGGCTATAACCATAAATTTCCGACGAACCTTTGACCTGTGGCAACATTGATTTTGGAATATCCAGTATTTCCAGTAATTTATCATCCCAATCCAGTTTGGCAATATCAAACAACATGGTACGTGAGGCATTGCTAAAATCGGTCGCATGTACCTGACCATTGGTCAATTTCCATAATAACCATGTATCGACTGTACCAAATAGCAACTCACCACGCTTGGCACGTTCACGACTGCCCTCGACATGGTCAAGAATCCACTTGATTTTTGTTGCCGAAAAATAAGGGTCAATCACCAATCCAGTCACTTGGCGGACATATTCTTGCAGCCCCATATCTTTGAGCTGCTGGCAAATTTCGGTACTTTGGCGACTCTGCCAAACAATCGCATTATAAATCGGCTTACCTGTGACTTTATCCCAAACAATAGTGGTTTCACGCTGATTGGTAATGCCAATCGCTGCAACTTGTTCGCTAGAAATATTGGCCTGTGCCAAAGCTTCAACCCAGACGGCACTTTGGGTTGCCCAAATTTCCATTGCATCATGCTCAACCCAGCCTGTTTGTGGATAAATTTGGGTAAACTCACGCTGTGCAATGCTCACCACATTGGCATCATGATCAAAAACAATCGCTCGTGAACTGGTCGTTCCCTGATCAAATGCCACGACATATTTTTTTTGTTGATTTGGCATGATGTTTCCTTAAAATGTAACAATTGCATTATTATAGTATAATTATTTCGTATTTGAATAAAATTGTTCGGATTGGAAAATTTTTCTTATTTCGTCTTTCACTTTCAAGACAATCACGAATTTAACTTTGATAGCCATACCCTTCTTTTTGCAGTATAGTGATTTTATCTAAAATATGCACTTGTCTATTAATGAGTAAAATTCCCCATACCTACAGTGCAGAAGAAGAACATCTTAATGCGTGGACGCACGGCATTGCAGCAATCTCTGCCTGTATTGCGACGGTGTTTTTAGTGATTCAGGGCTATGCAATATCTTGGCAGACGGCCTGTATCATGCTGGTGTATGGGCTCAGTATGATTTTACTGTTTGCAGCTTCAACGCTCTATCATCTTTCCACTTCCGAACAACAACGAATATGGCTAAAAAAACTGGATCATACTGCCATTTATTATCTGATTGCAGGGACTTATACGCCTTTTCTTGCCCTCTTCATTCCCACACAAAAAGCTAAAATTTTATTGGTTGCTTTATGGGGTATCGCACTACTGGGTACATGTTTTAAATTATTTTTTGTGCAGCGTTTCCAAAAATTATCACTCATCGCTTATATCGTCATGGGTTGGTTAGCGGTTTTGGTCATGGATGATATGAAAACCTATTTATCCAGCACCGCCATGCAACTGCTGATTTTGGGCGGTGTCCTTTATACTGTTGGCACACTGTTTTATGCAGCAAAAAAGTATCAATATACCCATGCGATTTGGCATGTCTTTGTTGTATTAGGTGCAGCCAGCCACTGCTATGCGATTTGGTCGATGCTCCACGGAGCATAATTTTTTATTTTCAAAATCTCCTGACCTCGTTACACTAGCAACCCTTTACAAGGGATCAGGAAAAATAATGCAAACACCCACAGAAGACACACCTGTCAATTCCAAAGGGCGTGTACTGGCTGCCAGCATGGTCGGTACAACCATTGAATTTTATGATTTTTATATTTATGCCACAGCGGCAGTGATTATTTTTCCACACTTATTTTTTCCCAAAGGGGATGATAATCTGGCTTTGATTTCATCCCTTGCCACATTTGCCATTGCCTTTATTGCTCGTCCGATTGGTTCGGCATTATTTGGGCATTTTGGCGATCGAATTGGACGCAAAACCACGTTAGTTGCAGCATTACTTACCATGGGAATTTCCACCATTGCCATTGGCTTACTGCCAACCTATCACGATATTGGCATCACAGCGGCAATTTTACTGGCAATATGTCGTCTAGGTCAGGGTATTGGTTTGGGCGGTGAATGGAGTGGTGCAGTATTATTGGCTACCGAAAATGCCCCAGAAGGCAAACGGGCATGGTATGGCATGTTTCCACAATTTGGTGCACCCTTCGGATTGATTTTGGCCAATGGTTCATTTCTTCTTTTGGGTGCAATCCTGTCAGAACAGCAATTTATGGCATGGGGCTGGCGGATTCCATTTCTCGCCAGTAGTATTTTGGTGATTATGGGCTTGTATATTCGGTTAAAACTACATGAAACGCCTGCATTCCAACGGGTTTTGGACAAACAGCAGGAAAAGCATGTACCTTTTGCCGAAGTCTTTAAACATCACACACCGATGCTGATTTTGGGGACATTGGCAGCAGTCTGTACTTTTGTGGTGTTTTATCTCACAACAGTATTTTCGCTCAATTGGGGGACAAAACAACTGGGCTATGCTCGTGAAGAATTTCTGATGATGGTCACGCTAGCGACCTTTTCCTTTGCTGCATTTATTCCTGTATCGGCGATTTTGGCGGAAAAATTTGGTCGTCGTCGTACTTCTATTGTGGTATGTCTTATTGCTGCCCTATTTGGTTGTACTTTTGCCAATATGCTGGGTTCAGGTCATGAAGCCACCGTGTTTTTATTCCTGTGTATTGGTTTGGGGATTATGGGTTTAACCTATGGTTCAATCGGGACGGTTTTATCTGAATTATTTCCAACATCGGTACGTTACACAGGTTCTGCCCTGACATTTAATATGGCAGGTATCTTAGGAGCATCTTTTGCACCTTTGATTGCTACACAACTGGCAACCGATTATGGTTTACAAGCAGTAGGCTATTATTTATCTGCGGCGGCTCTGTTGTCCGCGGTAGCATTTTCTCTCATCAAGGAAACCAAGGATATTGATGTCAATCGACAACTTTAATCTGAAATAGCAGAATTGATAGCAGTTTTTCCAATTGCACCCCTTCAATTTTGCTATTTTAATCGAATTTTCCAATAATTCTTTAAATGGCAATAGTCGTATTTTTCAGAAAATCCACTATCATTGACTGAAATTTTGCCAATCTTTACCCTAAAAGTGACTGACAATCCAGCCGACTTTAGGCTAAATTGGCAGGCTGTTTTACAAAAGCATTTTCGTAGGATTAAACCATGCCTGTTTAATCTTTAGCATCAACCTGTTGAACATCCAATACAGCAAAATAAGAGGATCACGCCGTTGAATCAACATTCTACAATCGCAACTACGGGCAAACTACAAAAGAACCTTGTACTTTGGCATGTGGTGATTATTGGTTTAGCCTATATTCAACCCATGACCTTGTTTGATACTTTTGGTCTAGTATCGGATAAAAGTCATGGACATGTACCGACATCTTATCTAGTTGCATTGGTTGCCATTCTTCTCACAGCGATTAGCTATGGACACATGATCCGCCGCTATCCTTCTTCGGGTTCGGCTTATACTTATGCTCAAAAATCCATCCATCCCAATGTCGGTTTTATGGTGGGTTGGTCATCGTGGTTAGATTATTTACTCTCGCCTTTGGTCAATATTATTCTTGCTGATATTTATTTGCGAGCATTATATCCAGAAGTGAATAACTGGATTTGGATTGTGGGTTTAACCCTGTTTATGACCGTGATTAACCTATTTGGTGCACGATTTGTGGCACGGTTTAATAGCACAATCGTCATCATTCAGCTTGGAGTCATTTTCTACTTTGTCTATCAAGTCTATATCTTGCTGACACAAGGCATTTATGCAGATGGTACGCTGAACCCTGATAAAGCTGCACTGTGGTCATTAGAACCTTTTTGGAACAGTATGACGGCTATGGGTGCATTGGTTGCAGGTGCAACTGTGCTTTGTTTTTCATTTACAGGTTTTGACGCATTATCATCATTGGCAGAAGAAACCAAAGATGCTGAGAAAACCTTACCTCGTGCCATTTTTATCACTGCCCTGATTGCAGGGATTATTTTTGTCTTTAGTACTTACTTTATTCAGTTGTTCTTCCCAAGTGATGCCAATGTGTATTTTAGTGTACTGGATGAATCCCAGCCTGTGATGATTGCCGCCCTCGGTCATGCCGAATATGTATTGCCGATTATTGGTGCGATTGCCTTTAAAACCTTTATCTTATATTTTGCGATTGTCACCGTGATGGCTTCGGGGATTTCTGCCCATGCTGGGGTTTCACGCCTGATGTATGTCATGGGTCGTGATGGGGTGATTAGCAAAAAAATCTTTGGTCATATTAGCCCACGCTTACATACACCGACTTATAATATTTTAATTGTCGGTGCAGTGGCATTAACCGCAGGTTTTACCGACTTGGAAGGTATTGTCAATCTGATTAGTTTTGGTGCTCTAACCGCATTTAGCTTTGTGAATTTCTCGGTGATTTCTCGTTATGCCTTGCGTGATGGTCGCAATAAAACCCCAAAAGATATTTTGAATTATATCGTCATTCCGACACTGGGCTTTATTGCTGTATTTTTGATGTGGCTGGAAATTGAAGCCGAAGCATTAAAATGGGGCTTAATTTGGGGCATGATTGGAGTTGCGTATCTTGCCTATAAGACAGGTGGCTTTACTCGTCCTGCACCACAATATAATGAGTTTGAAGATCGGTAAATTATCTTTCACCGAACCAAGAACGAGGATTTTTTACAATCCTCGTTTTTTATGGTTTATGGCATATAGTAATCAGTTTTATACCCATACAGATGAATGCTCTGGATACCTGCCTACGCAGGCATGACGAATCCAATTAGTACAAATTTACGACATGGTAAAACCATCATCATATCAAAGGTATAAATCCCTGCTGTCGCCATGCTTCATAGACAATCACAGCCGTGGCATTGGATAGATTTAAGCTACGGGAATTTTCCGCCATCGGTAAGCAAATCCAATTCTCTTGAGGAAACATCATGCGGATATTCTCGGGCAATCCTCGCGTTTCAGGGCCCATTAATAATACCACTGGTCGATTGAGATTGACGGTATGTGGTGTCGCTGTGCCTTTGGTGGTGAGTGGAAAAATATCATTCTCGCCAATACCTTGATGGCTTAAATCGGCGAGGCATAACTCAATATTCTCCCAAATTTGCATTCTTGCCCATTCATGATAATCCAGCCCTGCCCGTTTGAGTTTTTTATCATCCAGCTCAAAACCCAAAGGTTTGATTAAATGTAATTTTGCCCCTGTATTGGCACATAAACGGATAATATTACCTGTATTGGCAGGGATTTCAGGCTCATATAAAATCACATGAATCACAAATTTTTCTCCATTGTTAGAATCTCCCCTAAGGAACATTGTTCCGCAAGTTCTTTAATAAAGAGGGGAACTCCTCCCTTTTTAAAAGGGAGGTTGGGAGGGATTTAAAACCATTGTAATTGTTCACGCAATTTGACCACTTCACCAATAATGGTCAAAGTTGGTGCAACAATCTGATGTTCGCTCACTTTAGAGGCAATATCTGCCAAAGTACCAACCACAACTTTTTGCTCTGGCGTTGTCCCTTTGGAAATCAAAGCCACAGGCATATCGGCACGCTGACCATGAGCCATCAATTTTTGACAAATACGCTCTAAGCCTACCAAACCCATATACAATACAAGGGTTTGATTTTCATAAATCAATTCCGACCAAGGCAATTCTGGTGAACCATCTTTAAGATGCCCTGTAAGAAAACGTACACTTTGAGCATAATCCCGATGCGTAAGTGGAATCCCTGCATATGCCGCACAGCCTGATGCTGCGGTAATCCCAGGTACAACCTGAAAGCCAATGCCAGCCTGTGCCAGTTCTTGAATTTCTTCACCACCACGCCCAAAAATAAACGGATCACCACCCTTTAAGCGGCACACACGTTTACCCGCTTGTGCATATTGCACCAATAAAGCATTAATGCCCTCTTGTGGCACACTATGATTGGAACGAGCTTTACCGACATAGATTTTTTCGGCATCACGACGGCACAGTTCTAAAATTGGCTTGGACACCAAACGGTCATAAATCACCACATCGGCTTGTTGCATCAAGCGTAAGGCTTTTAGGGTTAAAAGTTCTGGATCGCCTGAACCTGCACCGACTAGATAGACTTCACCTTTTGGTATTGTCCATTCAGTTAAAGCCGCTTGTATGCTCTGTTCAGCTTGCTCAAGGTTGCTATTAAACACCTGCTCTTTCAGTGGGCTATTGTATAAATTTTCCCAAAAAATCCGTCGCTCATCAGGATTGGTAATTTTTTCTTTCACCGCCTGTCGCCATTGACCTGAAAATTCTGCCAATTTTCCCATACCATGTGGAATTAAAGTTTCCAGTTGGGTACGAATCTGCCGAGAGAGTACAGGCGATGTACCATTACTTGCCACAGAGAGAATAATCGGCGAACGGTCAATGATTGCTGGAAACATAAAACGACAATGCGGAGGGTCATCTACACTATTGACCAAAATATTTTGACGTTCGCAAAGCTGAAAAACCTGTTGATTGACCTCGGCGTGATTGGTCGCCGCAATCACCAAACGGTAATGTTTTAAGGCAATATCAGGCGAAAAGGCTTGCTGAAATAATTGACCACCTGTTTGGCTTACCAGTGTGGCTAATTCGAGGTCAATATCAGGGGCAACAATATCAATCTTTGCCCCTGCTTTTGCCAGCAATTGAGCCTTACGATAGGCTATCTTGCCACCACCTACGATTAAACAAAGCTGCTGTTTTAACTTTAAAGAAATTGGAAAAATATCCACACAAAACCTCTATCACTCTATATTGCGGATGGCTAAGCAAGATTCGTGCTTAATTCAGACTTCTAATCAATAAACGTTGCACCGCCCATATACGGCTGCAATATTTTTGGAATCTCAATCGAACCATCGGCACGTTGGTAATTTTCCATCACCGCCAATAAAGTACGACCAACCGCCAAACCTGAACCATTTAACGTATGCACCAGTTCGGTTTTTTTGTTATCCACTCGATAGCGTGCCATCATCCGACGAGCTTGGAAATCACCCATATTGGAACAGCTTGAAATTTCACGATAGGTATTTTGACTCGGTACCCAAACTTCCAAATCGTAGGTTTTACATGCACCAAAGCCCATATCGCCACCACACAAGATAATCTTACGGTACGGTAGTTCTAAGGCTTGTAAAATTCCTTCTGCATGGCTAGTCAATTCTTCCAGTGCTTGCATTGAAGTTTCAGGCTTAACAATTTGTACCATTTCCACTTTATCAAATTGATGTTGGCGGATTAAACCACGAGTATCACGTCCATAAGAGCCTGCTTCACTACGGAAACATGGGGTATGTGCTGCATATTTAAGCGGTAAGCGTTCCGCATCAATAATTTCATCACGCACGAAATTGGTCACAGGCACTTCGGCAGTCGGAATCAGATAATATTCTTTTTCGCCTTGTAGCTTAAATAAATCTTCTTCAAATTTAGGCAATTGCCCTGTACCACGCAATGAATCCGCATTGACTAAATACGGTACATAAGCTTCGGTATAGCCATTTTTTAAGGTATGGGTGTCGAGCATAAATTGGGTTAAAGCCCGTTGCAGACGCGCCAATGAGCCTTTAAGCACACTAAAACGAGAGCCTGTGAGCTTGGTTGCAGTTTCAAATTCTAAACCGCCCATCCATTCACCCAAATCGGTATGGTCTTTAATCTCAAAATCAAACTGGCGTGGTGTCCCCCAGCGTAATATTTCGACATTATCACTTTCATCTTTGCCTTCTGGTACAGATTCATCAGGCAAATTGGGAATCATCAATGATTTATGTTCTATCTCGGCTTGTAATGTCGCCAAGGCCTGTTCTGCATCTTTAATTTCATCACTAATGGCTTGCATCCGTGCCATAACTTCCGACACATCTCCGCCTTCACGTTTGAGCTGCCCAACTTGTTTTGCACCTGCATTACGTTCGGCTTGTAAGGCTTCAGTTTTCGACTGGATGTCTTTACGACGAGCTTCTAAATTTGCCCATTCTTGTACATCTAACTGCACACCACGTTTGGCTAATGCTGCATTGACCACGTCAATATTATGACGTAAAAGTTTTGAATCAATCATGACAATCTAATATCTAAATATCAAAAAGAATTGCGTCATAGTGTAAGCCCAATCCCATAAAAAATATAGTCTATTGCTCTAGACAGCAAAAAAATAGCCCAGTACATACTGAGCTATTTTTTCACATACGATGATTACTCGACAGATGCGGTTTCCGCTTTTACGCCGCCACCTAATGTTTTATACAGCTCAATTTGGCTATTGATATTGGCGTGTTGCAATGCCAATAAGCCTTTTTCGGCAGTATAACTATTACGCTGTGCATCCAGTACGGTCAAATAACTATCAATACCTGCCTTAAAGCGTGCTTGTGACAGTTTATACGTCGTATTGGTTGCTTCAACCAGACGGGTTTGTGCAGCGACACGTTCATCAATATGGGCACGTGTTGCCAGTACATCATTGATTTCTTTAAATGCCACTTGAATTGACTTTTCATAATTAGCTAAGGCAATTTTTTGGTCAGTTTCAGAAATTTTGATGTTGGCTTTACGTGTTCCCCAATCAAAAATCGGTACATCCAGACTTGGGCCTACGCTCCATGCAAAAGCACCTGATTTGAATAAATCACTTAAATCCCTTGAAGCCAAACCAGCCGAACCCGATAGACTAATGGTCGGGAATAAACGTGCTTTCGCTGCCCCAATATTCGCCCCTGCTGCACGCAACTGATATTCCGCAGCCTGCACATCAGGACGCTGATTTAATAGCTCACTTGGCAAACCTGAGCCTAGCACTTGCTGATTGGTGATTTTTTGCACTTTCGCCGTCGGCAATACATCCGCCGTCACAGGCTGCCCCACCAATAGATTCAAGGCATTTTGTGCCTGCTGAATCTGAGTTTTATAATTTGCAACATCGCCTTTTGCGGTTTCAACTGAAATCTGTGCCTGACGTACAGGTACTTCACTATCAATACCGACATCAAAACGACGTTTATTCAGCTTATAAGATTCTTCCTGTGCTTTTAGGGTTTGTTCTGACAATTGCAAATTCTGCTCGGCGAAGGCAATCGTCGTCCACGCCTGTGCCACCTGTCCAATCAAAGCCACCTGTGTCGCATCTTTTGCACTTTGTGTCGCAAAATAACTGTCTAAAGCCGCATCTTTTAGATTGGCTACACGCCCCCACAAATCCAGCTCGTATGCCGTCACCCCTACACCGACATTATATGTGGTATATGGATTAGGTGCAGACGCATTATCCTGACGAGTCACACTTGCACTTGCTCCAACCGTCGGTAATTGACCATTACGAGTAATGCGATATTGCTGCTGGGCTTTTTCAATATTCAGTGCCGCGGTACGCAAATCACGATTATTTTCCAAAGCCAGTGCAATCACCTGCTTTAAACGTGCATCAGCAAAAAAGTCTTGATAACCTTGTGTCGCAATAGACGCTGTTGCTGTCTCTGCTGTTGCGATAAAAGCAGCAGGAATCTGCGTTTGTACTTCGGGTTCTGGCCCTCGCAGGCTCTGGCAAGCTGCCAGTGCCAATGCAAGTGCTGATAAGGTCAAACCACGAACGCTCAATGTCATGAACTGTGTCATTTTATCCTTCCTGAGTGATTTGTTTCGGTTTGTATTTAAAGATACTACGCACTATGACATAGAACACAGGAATAAAGAAGATTCCAAGGAATGTCGATGTCAATACGCCTCCCAATACACCATAACCTACAGAGTGCTGACTACTTGCACCCGCACCTGAAGCTAGAGCCAGTGGCAATACACCAAAACCAAAAGCCAGTGTGGTCATGATAATTGGACGTAAACGCATTTTTGCTGCATGTAAGGTTGCATCCAATAAGCTTTCGCCTTTTTCCTGCAATTCTTTGGCAAACTCTACAATCAAAATCGCATTTTTTGCCGATAGACCAATCACCGCAATAATCGCCACTTGAAAGTAGATATTATTGGATAAATTCGGGTCTTTCAGCAGTATCATGGCAAGGAAAGTCAAACCGACTGCACCAATAACACCCAATGGTACAACCAGAAGTACCGAGAATGGTACAGACCAGCTTTCATACAGTGCTGCCAAGCAAAGGAACACAATCAGCAAAGACAAGCCATACAATGCTGGTGCTTGACTACCTGCTTCTTGCTCCTCGAGTGATAAACCTGTCCATTCATAGTCAAAACCTGACACCCCCATTTCGGGTAATTTTTGTACCAGTTCTTGCATGATTTGCATGGATACACCTGAGCTCACACCTGGTGCTGGACTACCCTGAATATTGACCGATGACATGCCATTATAACGCTCCAAACGTGGTGAACCATAGGTCCATTGTCCAGTCGCAAATGATGAGAATGGAATCATTTCACCTTGGGTATTACGCACATACCATTTATTTAAGTCCTCAGGCATCATACGGCTCATCGCCTCACCTTGTACATAGACTTTCTTGACACGACCACGGTCAATAAAATCATTGACATACAGACCACCCCACGCCATACCCATGGTGCTATTGATATTCGCTAGACTAACACCCAATGCACCCGCTTGTGCCTGATCAATATGAATTTGATACTGTGGTGTATCTTCCTGACCATTTGGACGCACGCCCATCAAGCGTTGATCCTGTGAAGCCATACCCAGAATCATATTCCGTGCATTCATCAGTTTTTCATGCCCCTGACCACTGACATCTTTCAGTTGCAGGTTAAAACCAGCTGAAATCCCCAGTTCTGGCATAGAAGGTAACTGAATGGGCATGATATAAGAAATATCTTTCACCATGACATTCAACGCCATTGCACGCTGGATAATTGCCCCGATTTGCGATTCTGGTGTGGTACGTTCACTCCAGTCTTTTAAACGGATAAAGCCTATCCCAGCATTCTGTCCAATCCCTGTAAAAGAGAAACCAGCCACTGTAAAGATGGATTCCACATGATCTTTTTCTTTACCCAAATAATAATCCGTCATCTGATTCACGGCGGTACTGGTACGTTCCAAAGATGCATTTGGCGGCAATTGCACAAGGCTGATAATCACCCCTTGATCTTCGTTGGGTAAAAAGCCCGATGGCAATTTTTGGAAACCAAAAAATAGCACCGCACACACCACCACAAAACCAATGACAGGTAAAATCACATGCGTAGTGAGAAAACGTGTTGCCCCTTGATAACCATGTGCCATACGGTCAAAGCCACGGTTAAATGCTCTAAAGAAACGAGCAAAGATCGTGTTACTTTGAGGTTTATTCGGGTCATGCTGTTTGAGCATGGTTGCACAAAGTGCAGGGGTAAATACCAATGCCACAATCAACGATAACACCATAGCAGTGACTAATGTCAAAGCAAACTGGCGATAAATCACCCCTGTTGTACCCTCAAAGAAGGCCATAGGAATAAATACCGCAGACAATACCGTGGTAATCCCCACCAAGGCACTAGAAATCTGCCCCATAGACTTTTCAGTCGCTGTCACTGGGTCAAGATGCTCTTCCACCATCACACGTTCGACGTTTTCCACTACGACAATCGCATCATCCACCAGCAAGCCAATCGCCAGCACCATAGCAAACATGGTTAATGTATTGATACTAAAGCCAAAGACATTAATCACAGCAAAAGTACCCAGTACCACCACAGGCACAGCAAGGGTTGGAATAATCGTTGCACGCCAATTCTGCAAGAACAGGAACATCACGATAAAGACCAATGCCACTGCTTCAATCAGCGTATGCACCACACTTTCAATCGAAAGTTTGATAAATGGTGTGGTATCAAAGGCTAAATCATCTTTTAACCCTTTCGGATAATTCAGACGCAATTCTTTCAAACGTGCTTCGACTGCATTGGCAGTATCCAATGCGTTCGCACCTGTTGCCAGTTTAATCGCCACACCACCAGCAGGCTTACCATTGTAGCGTGAGTCAAACATATAGGTATCTGAACCTAATTCAACTTTTGCCACATCTGCCAAACGAACCTGAGCACCACCTGTGGTATTTTTCAGGAAAATATTTTTAAACTGCTCGGCAGTTTGCAACAGACTTTGTGCCGTCACAGTGGCATTTAACACTTGCCCTGTATTTGCTGGTGCACCACCTAATTGCCCTACTGCCACCTGTGCATTTTGTGCTTTAATCGCTGCAACCACATCACTTGGTGTAAGCTGATAACTGGTCAGTTTCGCAGGATCAAGCCAGATACGCATCGCATAAGAACCACCAAAAACCTGTACTTCCCCCACACCTGGAACACGGCTTAACGCATCCGAAATATTCGAGTTTACATAGTCTTTAATATCGGCATCACTTAAAGCATCATCAGGTGAATAAAATGCCAAAACCTGTAAAAAACTTGCCCCTGATTTGGTGACTTTCAAACCCTGACGCTGTACATCTTCGGGTAACAGTGCCGTTACAGATTGCAGCTTATTTTGTACCTGTACCTGTGCAATATCAGGATCAACCCCCTGTTTAAAGTTCAGTTGAATGCTTGCTTGCCCATTGCCTGCACTATTGGATGACATATAACGCATACCATCCAAACCATTCATCTGCTGTTCAATAATCTGGGTCACCGTATTTTCAACCGTTTCAGCGGAAGCACCCGGATAGGTCGCTGAAATTGACACCGTCGGTGGTGCAACGGTCGGATACTGAGCAACTGGCATTTTCAGCAAGGTCAAAACCCCTGCCAACATAATCACCAGTGCAATCACCCATGCAAAAATGGGGCGATGAATAAAAAGTTTAGCCATAATCATCTACTCCTTAGGCTTTTGAAGTAGCTGTTTTGGCATCTGATGACGGTGCATCGGTTGTCTCTTCTGCTGACTTTTCCTGTGCTGGTGCAGCCGCTGGCTGTGCTTGACCTGCATCAGGTGCAAATGGTGTCGCCTGTACAGGCATACCTTCTTTGGCTTTGGTTACGCCATCCACAATGACTTTATCACCCTCATTCAGACCACTGGTCACAATCCAGTTATTCCCTTGTACACTATTGGCTTGTACAGGGCGAGTTTCCACCACACCCTTAGCATTGACCAGCATCACCACTGCCTGACCTATTGGGGTACGTGTCACAGCTGCTTGTGGAATCAAATACGCATTGCTCACCACGCCCTGTACAACCTGTGCATTGGCAAACATACCTGGTAATAGCAATTGATTCGGATTCGAGAAAATCGCCCTCAACGTTACCGAACCTGTTGCAGGATCTACACTCGCATCAGAAAATGCCAATTTACCTTCAATGGGATAAATACTGCCATCTTCCAGTTTTAACTTCACTTTGGTATTGTGACTTTGTCCTAAAGCACCCTGACTCAACTGCTGACGCAAACGTATCATCTCTGTACTAGACTGATGAATATCAATATAAATTGGATCAAGTTGTTGAATCGTCACCAAAGCCTGTGCCTGATTGGCAGTCACTAACGCACCGACAGTGACTGAAGAACGCCCTGTTTGACCAGAAATGGGTGCACGAATAGTTGAATACTGCAGATTAATCTGTGCATTTTGCAAACTCGCCTGCCCAGCCTGTACATCAGCTTCCGCAAGTTTTACTTGTGCAACCACATCATCATATTCCTGCTTGGAAATCGCATTGGTATTCACCAGCTGGCGATAACGCCCTTCCTTCACACGCAGTGCATTTAGATTGGCTTGCTGACGTAACAAAGCGGCTTTGGCAGTGTCCACTGCTGCCTTATTGGTACGATCATCCAGTTCATAGAGTGCCTGACCTTCACGGACATAACTTCCCTCAGTGAATAGACGCTTCAGAATCACGCCGCTTGCCTGCGGACGCACATCAGAAATCTGATAGGCCGAAGTACGACCAGACAATTCAACTGTACTCTCAACACTTTGTGGCTGTGCTACAAGCACGCCTACTTGAGTCGGCGGCATTTGTTGCTGTGCCTGCTGCCCTTTACCCTGCTGATTTTGTTCTGTATTTTTACTACAACCCACCAGTGCCATACTCAGCACCAATGTACAAACTGTGAGCGTTGTCGCCCCACGTTTTGTCAATTTCATTCGCTCACCTCTGATTGCTCTTTTTTCATTCATCTTGCACAGGAAACATTCAAAAACACTTCGCCGAAAGTGTACTGATTGGTACACTTATTTTCAAGTCTATCTAAATAGGTATAGCAGATAAAACCGAGTATTTTTGTAAATTTTATTCAGAACACGCTGTCATTTTATCAGCACGAGATTACACAATAAAAAAGGGTAACTCCTCGCTACCCTCTATACAACTCTCTCAACGCCTTACATCTGCGACTGAATATAATTCTGTAAACCGATTTTTTCAATCAAACCCAACTGTTTTTCCAGCCAATAGGTGTGGTCTTCTTCGGTATCAGAAAGTTGCTGACGCAGCATATCACGGCTGATAAAATCGCCTTTTTCTTCACACAATTTAATACCTTTGGTCAGTTTTTCACGTACATGATATTCTAGTGCCAAATCTGCCTTTAAACAGGACACCACATCCGACCCAATATCCACATCTTCACGCTGCATATTCGGTGTACCTTCCAAAAACAGCACCCGACGAATAATCGCATCGGCATGAGCAGCCTCTTCCTGCATTTCATGGTCAATACGTTGATAAATTTTGCTCAATCCCCAGTCTTCATACATACGAGAATGAATCAAATACTGGTCACGAGCGGCAAGTTCACCACCAATGAGCATGTTTAAATAGTCGATTACTTCTGGATTGCCTTTCATGAGTGTACTCCTCAATTTTTTGGCATTATAACAGAATTTTTCACTATTGAACAAAAAAATTATTTTTAAATACTTGATTTTAAATAATTAAAAATGAGAAACACACGCATTTACACTTTACATTCATCTCCATTTTCAGCATGACAAAAATTAAGCTGTTGATTTTATATTCAAATTATTCCATTATTTGCGAAAATTAACCTTGATATGTATAGGACTACAGCAAATGACGACCATAAATACAACACAACCAGTCTTGGTCACAGGTGCAACTGGCTATGTTGCAGGCTGGGTGATTGAGCGTTTACTCACACAAGGCTATCCTGTACATGCAACTGTACGCAATATCGCACAAAGTGAAAAAGTCGCCCATTTACAACACATTTCAGAGCGTACAGGTACGCCTATTCAGTTCTTTCAGGCAGATTTACTCAAGCCACAAGCCTTTGATGATGCCATGCAGGGCTGTGAAGTGGTCATTCATACCGCATCGCCATTTGTCGTGACCAATTATAAGGATGCGGTCAAGGATATTGTGACCCCTGCCATTGACGGAACGCGCAATGTACTCGAATCAGCCAATCGCACCAGCAGTGTAAAGCGTATCGTTCTGACCTCCAGTATTGTCGCAGCCTATGGTGATGCCATTGAAATCAAGCAAACGACCCATGGCAGTTTTGACGAAAGTCACTGGAACAAGACCAGTAGTGCCGACTACCAACCTTATCCTTATTCCAAGGTCGCCGCAGAACGTGAAGCATGGAAAATGCAATCGGAACAAAGTCGCTGGGACTTGGTCTGTATCAATCCTGCTTTGGTCATGGGACCATCTTTAACTGCAAATACCCAATCAGGCAGTATTGAGGTGCTGCAACAGTTTGGTGATGGTACGACTATGGCAGGCGTACCTCCCATGTGGAATGGCATTGTAGATGTGCGTGATGTTGCCGATGCACATGTTAAGGCTGCATTTACCCCCAATGCACGTGGACGCTATATCATCAGTGGGGGTACATTAAGTTTGATGGAAATGGGACAGGTATTAAAGGCTCATTTTGGCAATAAATATCCTTTTCCACATTTCACCGTACCCAAAGCAGCCTTCAAATTGGTTGCACCTTTATTTGGTTTTTCCAAAAAATTTGTTGAACTGAATATGGGCTATCCGATTTATTTTAATGCACAACGTAGTATCGATGAACTTGGCTTACAATATCGTGATATTCAACACAGTGTGATTGAGCATTTTCAACAACTCATTGATGATGGGATTGTGAAAAAACGCTAATCCTGACAAAACGCTGGATTCCCCTTTTTTAACGTGGGCGAATCCAGTCCAGTTCTTTTTGTAAATCCTGCTTATCTATCAATAAACGATTCAAGGCTTTAGATTTTTGCCGTTGTTCTTCTAGCAATTTATAACGCTCATCTTTGGTGCTTGCTTCATCAATTTTATCATCCAGTGTTTGAATACGGTCTTGGGTTTCCTGAATGTCCTGTTTATTTTGATAATAACGGGAACCGACATCATAAATTGCTTTGACCCGACTATAATTTGGCTCAGGACAAGCATTAATCCGTCCCTCGCCAATAATAGATAAATTAAAAATATTTTTTGGCTGGCAATACTGGTCAATCGCATTTTTATAAGCTGTCTGATATTTTTCAATCTGCTGGGCAGGTACAGCAATACCATGCTTTAAACAGGCATCGGTACGGCTATAAATACGAGGTGCATAACCTTTTAACCCATCCTGTCGCCCTAAATCTGCCCAGTTGGCATGTTGGCATTCAGTTGCGGTCATGACTTGACATGCCGATAAGTACAATGGGCTTAATAGGATCAGCCATTTTTTCATGTTAATGCTCCTGATATTGTTCTAGCATCATTAAGAATTGTGTTTCATCCATCACAGCAACCCCCAACTTTTCGGCTTTGTCCAGTTTAGAACCTGCTTTTTCACCTGCAACTACGCATTTAGTTTTCGCCGATACACTGCCCGACACTCTTGCCCCCAAAGCCTGTAATTTTTGTGTGGCTTCATCACGCCCCATACTGGCAAGCGTTCCTGTGACCACCCAACTTTCACCATTTAAAGGCTGACGAGTTGGGGCTTTTGGTGCTTCCCACTTCACTCCTGCATCCAACAAGCGTTGAATCACTTCCATATTATGCTCAGCTCGAAAAAAATCATAAATCCATTCGGCAGTAATATCACCAACATCAGGGGTTTTTTTCAACTGTTCCAAATCCGCCTGCATTAAAGCCGTTAAATTTTGAAAAGTCTGTGCCAGCATTTTGGCCGTGGTTTCCCCTACCCCACGAATCCCCAAAGCATAAATAAAGCGATGTAATTGGGTTTCCTTACTCTGTTCAATC
Organism: Acinetobacter sp.; assembly: GCA_008017315.1. Lineage (GTDB taxonomy): Bacteria > Pseudomonadota > Gammaproteobacteria > Pseudomonadales > Moraxellaceae > Acinetobacter. The sequence goes on along the minus strand of SSHE01000077.1, from coordinate 2,049 downwards.
GCAGCCAATAAATTGTGTACCGATTTTTCGCCCATTTTTTCAATCGTGAGTAAAGTTTCCCGATGCTCATGCAAATGATAAATATCAGCAACATTATCCAACAAATTTAAGTGTAATAAAGATTCCACCCAACGATCGCCCAAGCCCTCAATATCCATGGCTTTTCGTGCAACAAAATGCCGTATCGCTTCGATACGCTGTGCCGAACAATACAACCCACCTGCACAACGTGCCAATGCTTCTCCCTCTGGCATTACCACAGGCGATTCACATACAGGACATTGTATTGGCAATTGCATGTCTTGGGTATTTTTTGGACGAAACTCTAACCAAACTTTTTCAACCTTAGGAATCACGTCACCTGTACGATAAACACTCACCGTATCGCCAATTCGTACATCCAAACGATGAATTTCGCCAATATTATGCAGTGTCACATTCGATACGGTGACACCACCGACAAAGACAGGTTTTAACCGAGCCACTGGGGTAAGTGTCCCAGTACGTCCGACTTGCCATTCAATATTTTCTACTGTAGTTAAAGCTGCCTGTGCAGGGAATTTATAGGCAGTTGCCCAACGTGGTTCACGACTTAAAAAACCCAGTTGTTTTTGTTGTTGCAAATCATCGACCTTAACCACCATACCATCAATTTCAACCGAGAGATTGGGGCGGATGTGCATAATCTGCTGATAACACTGTTCTACTTCGGCAATACTATTGACCAACCATTGCTTTTCGGCAATTTCAAAACCCAGTTGTGTCAGCCAATGCAAACTCTGGTGCATGGAATTTAACCCATGCTGCGGTACACATTGTGCAATACCATACGCACAAAAAGCCAAAGGACGACTCGCCGCAATTTTTGGATCTAACTGGCGTAAACTGCCTGCTGCGGCATTTCGTGGATTAGCAAAAGTTTTTTCACCTTTGGCTTCAGCGTCACGGTTGAGTTTTTCAAAACCCGATTTTGGCATTAATACTTCACCACGCACTTCAAGCAATTCAGGGATATTTTCACCCGATAACTGTAGTGGTAAATTACGAATGGTTTTGACATTTTGCGTAATATCTTCACCTGTTTCACCGTCACCACGTGTCACACCACGTACCAACACACCATATTCATACCATAACGAAATCGCCAAACCATCCAATTTAAGTTCAACATCATATTGTACCTGTTGATTGGGTAAACGTTCCTGAATACGCTGATCAAAGGCTTGTAGTTCTGCAAACGTAAATACATTACCCAGTGAAAGCATCGGCACAGCGTGAGTTATACTTTCAAATTTACTCAGTGCCTCGCCACCGACCTTTTGGGTGGGTGAATCAGTTTGAACCAAATCGGGATATTGTTGTTCTAAATCTTTAAGTTGGTGAAAAATCTGGTCATATTCGGCATCGGCAATCGTTGGATTGTCCATCACATAGTAGGCATGGTTATGTTTGGCTAATACCTGAATTAAAGTACGCATCTGCGTTAAAATTGGTGCTGTATTCATCTATCCGACTACCCATTTTCGACTAGGCGTATTTAAGCATATTTTTAAAGTTCTATAGTTGAATGTTTTCATAGAAAATAGGCTGCTTTCTTATCCTGTTCATTGAAATCATTTTTAATTCACGAACATCAAGCAAATCTTAATTGGCAACCAATTGGCAACCAGAAAATTAAAATTATAAATCAGGAAAATTTAAGAAAAGATCAAATAACATAAGTTATTGATTTATATGGTCGGAATGAAAGGATTTGAACCTTCGACCCCTTACACCCCATGCAAGTGCGCTACCAGGCTGCGCCACATTCCGAATATAATTTAAAGCAAAAAAAGGATGTTTAAGTATCTTTAAATAGATACTTTGAATGGTCGGAGCAGTAGGATTCGAACCTACGACCCCCTGGTCCCAAACCAGGTGCACTACCAGGCTGTGCTATGCTCCGAGTGTTCTTTATTGCTAAAGAATGGGGTGAATGACGGGATTCGAACCCGCGACAACTGGAATCACAATCCAGGGCTCTACCAACTGAGCTACATCCACCATAGT
>SSHE01000014.1 GCA_008017315.1 Acinetobacter sp. | reverse complement strand
GTGTAGTAGTGGGCAAGATAGTGAGGCTAGTTCAAAGACTCCAAAAGTGTTAAAAACTTTATGGGAAGTTAAAAGACATTTCTTATTTTGAAGTACGATAAACAACTGGTAACTTTTAGTAGCCATCCAATTACAATTGGTTTAATCGGAATTTTTATGTGGGCTACTATGTGGGACAAAATTTCAGCCATAAAAAAACCTGTTGCAATGCAACAGGTTTTTTTAAGAATTTGGCAGAGGATCAAGGACTCGAACCTTGACGAACGGTTTTGGAGACCGTCATGCTACCATTACACCAATCCTCTATATTGTCTTAAGATGTACTCATTAGGACGGAAAGAAAGATACCATAGGCTTTGCATACTTTCAAGCATTTCAATACGCAAGTGTTCAATTTAACAGCATTAAAAAATCAATGCACTACTTTTTTTCAACATACGATGCACAATATCTTGACTATCAAACCCAAAACGCCAATACAAGATTTGCATCATATCCAGCTCATCTTGTGTAATCATACGCTCAGACCAAATTTCATTTTCCAATACGATCAAAATATACAAACGCTCACGCACCAACAACCCAGAAATCAAGCGTAAGCTATGTGCCAAGTCCAAGGGCTGATCGGTAATATTCAGGTATTGTTGTAATTCGGCATAACTCAACAGCTGTTTTAAAATTTTATGACGTAATTTCAGTATATTATGCTGAGTGACCTGCTGTACATGTAGTGCAGCATCCACAATATGTACTATCGCCTGTACACAATTTGCTCTTGCCACAGGTGTTGCATCTTCCAATAGTCCTTGTTCGGCTTTAATTTTCTCCAGCAATAAACAATCAAGAAACGTAATTTCATGATCTGCCTGAATAATTTGTGTAATTCGTGCGAGAAACTGCCGACTACTAATGGTTGGCATGTGACCAATATTCTTGAGTGCTTCATTAAAAATCTGCACATACACTCGACCATCCAGCTTCAATAGTGCATCAATAATCGCCTGACTAACGGCTAAATCTTCTGGAATAAGCGTGCGATATTGTCGAATCATAAAAATGGCAATAATGACTTCTCGACACCCCGTTGCTGTTTGCATTGCCCTTAATAATAACTCTGGGCGTTCCATAGATGCACGAATATCTGGATGTAATGCCTTCACAGCATCTTTAGCCACAAAATGTCGGGAGAATAAACGCAAAGATGCTAAAGATGTCGTATCCTTATGCTGCTGGACATCTAGTGTATCTAACAAAGCTTCCTCACTCGTAGGCAATAAAATTCGGGCAATAAACCGTTGCCAATTGAGCTCAGACTTTTGCACTGTTCTACGCCCAAAATACGGATGCAGATTTTTAATGCGTTGGCTTAATGAGGGGTGTACAGTAAACCAGCTCTGCTCATTGAGCGGATTGGCAAAACAATAATGTGCGATAGATTCACTTTCAACACGATAAATATGCGAACCTCTATCATGAACATAAATTCGTGTCAAAGCATGCAATAAATATTGCTGTTCGACCAATTCACAAGTATTCACATCCATCTCTAATTGACGGCGATAAAAAATCATAAATTTTAAAATACGACTGGTTAAAATCCCTACACTGCCTAACAACCAAATAAAGCCACCAAGTGCCAGATAAATTGCCGCAAAAATACTGTCTATCGCCAAAACTTTACGTTTTGTACCACGCACAATCAGATAACTCCCTATCTGACTAATCGTCAAACAACCTGCCAATAAAACTTCTAAATGGGTATGTTCTTTATAGCGATTGGATAATATCTGACAATATTCATGTGCCAGCATTCCTTTTAATTCATCAGGGTTCATCGATTGCAATGCCCCCCATGTCAAGATAATGCTCACATCTTGTGCAGCATAACCCACTGTTAAGGCATTAATGCCCAACTCATCGTACAAAACATATAAATGTGCTGGCGAAACGCCACATTCTTCTGCAAGCCCCTCATTCAAATCCAACACGATCATTTCTTCTGGTAAAGCATGATGGCGGTGTAATTGACTCGCCTGATGATATTCAGCGATGGTTTGCCCATTACCTTTATAACGCCACCATTTGAATAATAGAGAACCTGTAATGAGTAAAAATAGAAAAATAACAATATAGGGGCTAAGAACATGCCACCCTATGGCTTGTGAATGATCAAAAAAATAAGCCAGCAAACCAAAAATAAAATTTAAAATAGCCACTGCAATGAGAATCGCAATGGAGAAATAGCAGAATAATTTTATAGCATTCTTTTTTTGCATTGCTATCCTAAGCGATAAATGTCACTCCAGTATATCTGATTTGATATGAATTTGGGGCTTAAACATACAATGCCAAACCCCATTTTCCTCAAGCGTCTTCTTTGATACCTGTCAAATCCACAGAAGCGGCATCCACATTGACATCAATATAACCATCTTTTTTCTTTTTGGCCGTATCATTACGATGTTGTGCCAAACGCTCTAAATAGTCTTCATCAATGCCTTCGGTTACATAGATCCCATCAAAGACGGCACAATCAAACTCGGTAATATGCGGTACTTTGCTGGTACGTACCGCATCCTTTAAATCTTCCAAATCTTGGAAAATCAAACGGTCTGCACCGATCATTTCACGCACTTCTTCAACCGAACGCCCAGATGCAATCAGTTCAGATTTTACAGGCATATCAATACCATAGACATTTGGGTATTTGACCATAGGTGCAGCAGAAGCAAAGAATACCTGTTTTGCACCTGCATCCCGTGCCATTTGAATAATTTCTTCGCAGGTTGTTCCTCGTACAATTGAGTCATCTACCAATAAGACATTTTTATCTTTAAACTCAAGCTCTACAGGATTGAGTTTTTGACGCACAGATTTTTTGCGTTGTTGCTGACCAGGCATAATAAAGGTACGTCCGATATAGCGGTTTTTCATAAACCCTTCACGGAATTTTACCCCTAAAATATTGGCGAGTTCCAAGGCTGATGTACGGCTGGTATCTGGAATTGGGATGACCACATCAATCTCATGCTGTTCACTCCACTCACGCAAGATTTTATGAGCCAGTTTTTCACCCATTTTTAGACGTGATTTATACACCGAAATCCCATCCAAAGTCGCATCTGGGCGAGCAAAATAAACATATTCAAAAATACATGGACGATAAACAGGATTGACGGCACATTGCTGATGAAATAAGTTGCCTTGTGCATCAATAAAAATCGCTTCGCCTGGTTCAATATCACGCTCAACCTTAAAGCCAAGTGCAGTGATTGCCACCGATTCAGAGGCGATAATATATTCTTTTTGCCCTGTTTCGGTTAAACGAGAACCATACACCAAAGGACGAATACCATTTGGGTCACGGAATCCAACCAAGCCATGTCCTGTAATCAGTGCAACAACACCATACGCACCTTTACAACGCTCATGAACACGCTTCACCGCATTAAAAACATCCTGTTCAGACGGTGATACCTTGCCACATTTTTGCATTTCATGGGCAAAAACATTGAGTAAAACTTCTGAATCTGAATCCGTATTGATATGACGCAAATCCGTATTGAATAAATCTTGATGAATTTCATCAGCATTGGTTAGATTACCATTATGTGCCAACGAAATCCCATACGGCGAATTGACATAAAAAGGCTGTGCTTCTGCACTACTGGATGAACCTGCAGTTGGATAACGCACATGTCCAATACCATAATGCCCAACCAACGCACGCATATGACGCGTATGAAACACATCTCGCACCATACCATTATCTTTACGCAGATACAGACGACCATCATGACAAGTGATAATCCCTGCCGCATCTTGCCCACGATGCTGTAACATCGTTAAAGCGTCATATAACAATTGGTTTACAGGTGATTTACCAGCGATACCAACTACACCACACATAATGACCTCGCAGACCAGCTAGGGAATTTTACCGAAAAGGGTTTGCAACCTGACTTTTTTGACCATCAGATGCCGTTGCTTTTTGCATTATACCATCTCGATGACGATTATTCTCATCAGATTGATGGCTTTCAAATTGCTCAGTTGTTATTTGTACAAATTCTTGCGAATATTGTGTGGTTATTCCTGCATAAGGGCGTAATAATTGAACAAATTTTGCATTCTTCCAAAATTTCGCCCCCACAAACCATGGATTTAAAACATGAATCAACACTAAAAATACCACGAGACTTTTTGCTAGACCGAATGCACCACCTGCCAATCGGTTCAACCATGATAATTTTAAAAAACTAAACGCACGTTGTAAGAAATACCCCACCAACCACGTCAATACAACAACGACAGCAACAATCAGAATAAAAGAAAGAATTTTTTGTGTCGTGTGATCCGCAGTAAATGCCTGCATCCACGGTTGCAACTGCTCATGAAAACGCATTGCCAAAATAAATGACAACATCCAACCAAGTAGATTACTTAAAGCACGAATCAATCCCAATCGCAACCCATTTAAACATCCCAATATCAGTAATATCAGGATAAAAATATCAAAGGCATTCACAGCTTAATGCCACGCTTGCACACATTCAGCAATTAAATTTGGCCCTGTATAAATCAGCCCACTATAAAGCTGTACCAGATTTGCACCTGCCGCTTGTTTCAATGCCGCCTGCTCACCAGAAAGAATCCCACCCACGCCAATAAGGGGAATACGATTCTGCAAAAGTTTGGAAAATTGCGTTAAACAATACGTACTCTTTTTAAACACAGGTGCACCAGACAAACCACCCTGCTCATCGCCATGTATTAAGCCTTCCACACCATCACGACTTAACGTGGTATTGGTGACAATCAGCCCATCAATCTTACAACGTAATAATTCTTGTGCAATAAATTCAATATCTTCCATTTCCAAATCTGGTGCAACCTTGAGCACCAAAGGCACATAAAAACCATGTTGTTTTGCCAAAACAAGCTGCTTTGCCTTCAATGTTTCCAACAGTTCAGTGAGTGCATGACCACTTTGTAAACTACGTAAACCTTTGGTATTGGGTGAAGAAATATTGACCGTGACATAGGACGCATACGGATACACTTTTTCCAAACACAGCAAATAGTCTTGTGTTGCTTGCTCTACTGGCGTATCCGCATTTTTGCCGATATTAATCCCCAGCACACCTTGATATTTGGCTGCTTTGACATTTTCGACCAGTTTATCCACGCCATCATTATTAAACCCCATCCGATTGATAATGGCATGTGCTTCTGGCAAACGAAATAAACGTGGCTGCGGATTGCCTGCTTGTGGACGTGGTGTAATCGTGCCAATTTCAATAAAACCAAAACCCAAAGCAGCTAAAGCATCAATATAATCACCATTTTTATCCAAACCTGCTGCCAATCCAACTGGATTTGGGAAAGAAATCCCCATACAAGTCACAGGTTTTTGCTGCTGTTTATAAATATTTTGAATCACCCCTAAACGATGGGCAGACTGTAAAAATGCTAAAGTGAAATGATGTGCACGTTCTGCATCAAGTTTGAATAATAATGGGCGAGCGAAGGAATATAACATGGCAATGACACAATAGAGTGTAAATTGTGCCAAATTGTAGCAAACATTATAGGCAAAATATACCTATTCCATTTATAGCCCAGCAACTCACCCGTATCGGATTACTGTACCGTTGCCGTTAAGCGAATCACGCCATCAGGCTGTTTTTGCATATCCATAGACACAATACTCCCCCCTTGCTGTGCCAACTGCGTCAAAAAGTTTGCCAAAACCGCATAATTTTGATGTGAAGTCGTGAGTTTCATTTGCCCTTGATTGTCCTGACTTTGCACAGTTAAACCCTGTTGCTGTGCAATATGCTGTACTTTTTCTGTCATGCTCATTGCTTCGCTACTTTCGGTAGAAAGCTGTACTGCATTGGTCTGCATCCAATGAATGG